>JAGLWJ010000128.1 GCA_023133475.1 Phycisphaerae bacterium
TAGAGTCCGAGCAGTATCGCATGATTTCCATCGCCCCCGCCGGGGGCGGGTGCTTGTTTGAGGTTGTCGCCTCGTTGCCTCGTTGCCTCGTTGCCTCGTTCCCTTGTTGCCTCTTGCCTCTTGCCTCTTGCCTCGCTTCTTTTACCGGCGACGCAGCAGAACCAACCCCCCAAATGCCAACACCACCAGCACCCCCGGTTCCGGCACAATCGTCACCGTCGCGCTTCTGAGATCACCCAGGATCGAAAGGTTGGGCGTGACCGGGTGAAACACCCGCGAGCGCCCCACCGGCGATCCGCCGCATTCCTCCAGCGCCACCTCCGAGCCCAGCGTACATGCCAGAGCCTGAAACTGGAATGTGGTCAACAACGTCCCTTCCGGTGTCGCGATGGCTGGGGACCCTAGAACCATGGCGTTGTAAAACCCGTCTCCGTCTTGTGGAGGGACTTCCTCGTTGAGATTGTACGAGTCAATGGCGGGTAGGCCCGAAAACAGCATCGACACCGCCCCGGTGTTGTCCACCCCCAGCAAACGCAGAAAGTCCGTATCCCACGAAAAAATCAGATCAACCGCTCTGAAAGGCTGATCCTCCACACTATCGGATACGACGCACAAAGCCAGCGATACCATATCTCCTATCGTTGCGGCTTCGTCGCTGACCCGCAACTCCAGATCGACATCACCGTGCACTGCCGAAACCGCCAGAAACAGCACCGCAAGAGCGAAAAAGCCTGCTTTTGACACGCCCACTATGGTCGTGGATCTTCTCGGCATAGTCTGCCCTTTCCTCCTCCATCATAGCGGCTTGCGCCCTCGCAGGCCGTTTTGGGGTGCCGCCAGGGATGGGTGCCCTACCTTCTCTGAGGGTGGGGGACGGATCCGGTTGGGTGGCCCATGGCTTTAGGGGCTGTCGATAAACCCTGTACCGCAGGCTTCCAGCCTGCACAGTAGGCGATAAGTCGCGTTTTTATAGGACACTATGCAGGCTGGAAGCCTGCGGTACGACTTTATCGACAGCCCCTAAAGCGATGGGCCACCCGCGGTATGGCTGATAGCTGATAGCCGATAGCTGACAGCTCTACAGACATTCGCGTCCCCCACCGCTAAAGCGATGGGCCACCCAGCCTGGCTCCTGTTACTGTACTACTTCCTCCTCTCGGCAGAGTCGATTAGCTGTCCCTGCGAAGTCAAATCCAGCGGCTGAACTTGGTTACTGGGGGCTGGCTGAAGCGTCGGCAGTAGTGGCCGTTTCGGCAACAGCCTCGGGTGCGGTCGCTCGCCTGCGATGAAGGCGGCGAGGTCGAGTTCATCCAACCAGCCGTCGTCATTCAAATCGCCGACCGCCAGATAGCCCAGCCCCAGAGCGTCGAGCGCTTCCACCGAGACGGCATCGCGAGGCCACTCCTGGCCGGCACCGGTTTGACCGCAACAGTTGGCCTGGTGCCCTTCCCAGAAGTTGTTGGCGATGAAGGTGAAGTCAGCCGTGTTCACCATGCCGTTTCCACTGATGTCGGCGTGGAACGGCTGAGTGTCACAATCGGTGCTGCCAGACCCGTAATCCATCGCCCAGCGGTTCGTAAAGATGCCGAAGTCCAGAATGTCGATCCACTCGTCGTTGTTGAGATTCCCCCCGAGCAGCCAATGGCCTCCGGTAACCCGGTCACCGGTGAAGTCGGCTGTGTAGTTGCCCTGGGAGGTGCCCAACTCGACGGTGCTCCGCAGCGTGTGCAACTCGTCCTGAGCGGTGACACAGGTGTAATTGCCGCAGGCGACCAGCACAGACACGCCGTCAGCCACATGAGACGATCCCTCGTCCACCGGGAAGGTGATCGTCTGGCTGACCGTGTCGGACGGTGTGGTGTCGCCCGGGCACTCCCAGAACTCGAACGTGATGCACCGCGTGATGGTGTCGCCCGGTGAGCCGGGGTCCGGATCGTCGAGCGTCGGCGAGAGTTCAACGTCCACAATCACCTCGTTGTTTTCGGAGACCGTGACGGTTTGGCCGTTGCTGTTGGTGTTGCCGCACCCGTCCTCGGCGTGCCACGTGATAGTCGTGTCGCCTTGCGGGAACGGATCGTCGAGATTGCCGGCCTCATCGCTCCGCTCCCACGTCACCGTGATGTTTTCTTCGAGCGTGCAGTTGTCCCCAACAACAGGGTCACCGATTTCCGCCAGTGTCAACGTGGCGGTGCACAGGCCGGCATCGGCATGGACCGGCATGTCGTCTGGAGCGGTAATCGACGGATCGGTGGTATCATTTACCGTGATGGTCTGCTGCACCTGGACCGAGTTGCTGCACACGTCCATGACTGTGTAAGTGCGCGTGATCGTGCCGCCGCACACCCCACCGATTAGTTCACCGTCCGAATGTGTGATTATCAGGCTTCCGTTGGTGGTGCAGTTGTCCGAGGCTGTCCCACCCTGAGCCACGAAGCTGTCGTAGTCGCCGGCTGCTGTCGGCAGCACGTCGTCGCACTGCACTTCCACGTCCGTCGGGGCGGTCGCCTGTGGATCGGTGGTATCGTTTACCGTGATGGTCTGCTGCACTTGCACCGAATTACTGCACACATCGGTGATCGTGTAAGTCCGCGTGATCGTGCCGCCGCATACATCGCCGGTCAGTTCACCGTCCGAATGTGTGAATACCAACTCGCCGTTGGTGGTGCAGTTATCAGAGGCTGTCCCACCCTGAGCCACAAAGCTGTCGTAGTCGCCGGCTGCCGTCGGCAGCACGTCGTCGCACAGCACCTCCACGTCCGTCGGGGCGGTTGCCTGCGGATCGGTGGTATCATTGACTGTGATGGTCTGCTGCACCTGGACCGAGTTACTGCACACGTCGGTGATCGTGTAAGTGCGTGTGATCGCACCACCGCATACGCCACCAATTAGTTCACCGTCCGAATGTGTGAATGTCAGGTCGGCATTGGTGGTACAATCGTCGGAAACCGTCCCGCCCTGAGCCACGAAGCTGTCGTAGTCGTCGGCTGCTGTCGGCAGCACATCGTCGCACTGCACTTCCACGTCTGTCGGGGCGGTCGCCTGCGGGCCGCGGCTGTCGATGGTGATCGACCCCAGGTGGTTGAACGCCAGATTCCCCTTCTCCAGGCTGCGTTCGGTGTCGTTCTCGTCGGTAAGTCGCGTGGGCGGCTCGTGGGTGCGGAACGAGACCACACTCGCGGTATTGCACACCTCGCCCACAGCCGTAAAGGTAATGATCGCCATGGTGCCGGATGTCGCCCCATTGCCGCCGTGGGCAATACCTACGGCATAGTCAATCTCCCCGGCTACCGTATCCACCACCTCAGCCGTCTCCAGCGTAAAGGTGGCGGCAGCCGGCTCCATGCTCACGAAGCTCAGCTTGCCGGTGTCGTAAGATAGCAGAAATTGCCCGCCGACGATGTTAGCCGGTGAATCAGACAATTCCACGGTCACGGTGACCGTGCCGTTGGTCCCGTAGCACGTATCGTCGGGAGTCAGCGTCACGGTGGCCCATCCGTTACGCCATCCACTGTAGCTCGTGTCATCGCTGACCGCGTCACCGTCACCCTCGGGATTGCCGCTGTGGCTCGGGCCGCTCGCATCGCCCCACCAGTTGTCTTGAGCATCGAGTGATCCCGCGCTGGCTGGATAATCCATGACGTTTATCCCGTAAGGATCGACGTTTATCGGAGCATCCTGCCACGTGGTCACGTTGTTGTCGTAGAAACCGTTGGAGTTGACGCTGCACACCGCCCCATTGTCCTGGAACGGATAACTTGGATGCCCGATCACCACACCCTGGGCATTGCCATGAATGATGTTGTGTTCGATGACATGCCCGGTGTTGTTGTCGGAGACGGGTGCGGTTATCTCGTGCCCGTCACCCCATATGTATACCCCGCGATGCCCGTCGCGCACGTTGTTGTTTGTGATGCTCCAGTCTTTGCCCTCGTAAACGAAGATGGCGCAGGCATCATATCTCCATCGGCTGTCCAGACCCGTGGTGTGCCCGTAGAATTCGTTGTTGCAGATCGTGACGCCGGTCTCCAGCCCGCCCGAAGATATTCCCCGGGACCCATCATAAGCACCTCTGCCACCAACCTGGTCGAAAGGGCCACCGTTATTGTATATCTTGTTCCCGTCGATGAGCAGGCCCAGGTTTACCCAGCCGTTGATCGGACCGTTGCCGGCAGCCAGATGGTCCAAGTCTATGCCGTATACCTTGCAATCGTGTATCTCATTGTTAAGAATCTGCACATCCGACGTGGTGGTGGCGTGGTCGCCGTACAGGGCGATCCCCTTGCCGGACCACGTTCCAGAACATGTCGGCATGCCCCATATCTCGTTATTCGATATTTCGACATCCTGGGCGTTGATAAGATAGATTCCATAACCGCAGTTGGTTATCTCGTTATGAGATATTTCCAGGCCACAGAACCCGGCTGCACCTGGCGCTCCCATCCATACCCCGGCATTTTGCATCCCCGTGCCGAACAAAGCCCCCTGTATCCTGAACCCCTCGATGGTGACATTGTTCGCAGCCACGGAGAAACAGCTATTGCTGTTATCAGTCGAGCCGGACGTTGGGGCATTCACCACCACCTCGCCGGGGGTCGAGGTATTGCCCGTAAGCGTGACGGACTTGTCGACGGAAATCGGGGCTGACAGGTCATACGTCCCCGCCGTGACATTGATCGTATCACCGTTGGTGGAGGCATCTATGGCATCCTGGATGGAGTCGTCGGTGCATCGGGTCATCGGGCTGGTGCCTGGCATTGCCCCCAGCCAAGGCGAGTAGTCCACATTGGCTGAAACCCCGTCCCCGCAGCCCGGACCTTGACCACCCGGTCCGCTCGCATCGCCCCACCAGTTGCCTTCGGCATCCACGCCGTTCGTCAGGTCAGCGCTGTAGAACAGGCCCCAGTAGTTACCATGGATACTGTTGTGCTCGATCACCAGCTCGGTCGGATCGATGTCGCCCGAACCCCAGTTGCTGCCGACGAGGATAGCCGAGTTCTTGTAGGTCCGCAAGTCGACAACTTTCTCGTTCCCGTACGAGAGGCCCATGTCGTATACCTCATTATTGGTGATGGTAACGTTATTGGCCCACGTCTGGATGCCGTTGACACCGTCGTACACCGTATTGCCGGTGATGACGCAGTTGGTTGCACCTGGCTCCACGTGTATGGAAGCATAGTCCCAATCACCGAGCTCGTCCGAGCCCCAATAGTTGCAATGGTGAACCGTGTTGCCGTGCACGCACGTATGTGCACCAGTGATGTTGATCCCGGGGTACTCGGTATACGATACGGTGTTCCCGATGATCTCGACCCGGTCAGTCGCGCCGGATCCGGCGTAATCAGCTCTGATGCCGTTCTTGCAATTCGACACCGTGTTGCCGGAAATCGTGGCTTTGCCCCAGGTCAGGATGGGCCAGTTATCCACATTGCGCACAGTGTTGTTTGAAATCACGACATCCGACGCACCGTGGTTGCAAATGCCCTCCCACCAAGGATTGTCTATGGTGTTATATGAAACCTCGGCACGATCCGAGGTGGGGCTAATCCACACACCATGACCTGAGTACTGCCACGTATTCATGATGATGTTGCACGTAATTGTTACGTCCGTGGCACCATTATAAATATTCACTCTTCTGGAACTTTGGGCAGTGGCCGTGCCTAACTTGAACCCGTTTATGGTTACGCCTGAAGCGGTGATATAGAAACCACTCCTTGTGTCGTCTCTTGTGAGAATGGTCTCGCCGCCTCTGTCCGTACTCCCGGCAGGGTCGACGTCAGCCTTCGCACCAAGCAACGTAACCTGCTTGTTGATCTCGAGGGGGTCGTTGTGATACGTCCCCGCTTCAACGTTGATTATGTCGCCGTTGGTGGATGCGTCGACGGCATCTGCAATGGTGGCATAGGTGTCGCCGGTCGTGGTGTTCTCTACCGGGCCGGCAGTCGGGGTCAGTGTGACATGATACTGTCCACCGCCAAGGTCTTGGATGCTGACCGCAAATCCGGGCAGTTCGAGGGGGACCACTTCGACCCCCCAGCCGCAGTCCCAGTCCCACGCCCTCGCTCCGCCGCCGTGTGCAGCACTGCCGGCGTGGCCGCCGTCCTGGGTGCCTAAGTCGGTCTCTGCCCCGAACATCGTCGCCCAATTCATCGTTCCGGACATTGGCGACTCACTCGTGGGGGTGTAGCGCAGATACCAGTGGTCGGTGGTCAGCTCCAGGGAGTACTTATCCCAGTCCGTGCAATCAGGATCGTACCACCCACCCCACGGCCCGCCGGGCTGAGGGTAGGCATCGTTCGGCGAACCGGCATAATAGCCGATGAGATACGTATCGGCTCCCGAGCAATTCCAGTCACCGGTGCCGTAGTATCCTACAACGTAAGCACAACCGCCGTCTTTGGCATAAACGTCGAAGCCGCCGTTGGTGGAAATCGCCGCCCCATCGCCGCCGGGCACATAGTGCTCGCCCACCGTCATGGCAATGGTTCCGGTGTATGCACCGCCTCCCACGTCGGTCAAAGCACCCTCAAAGTGCATCGTGAAAGACGCCACGCTGTTTGCACCGGCCACGACCGGTATGAGCAGTAGACCCGCCATTGCCAGAGCACAATGAATAATCAGACGACTTCTCATCCTGAACCTCCTCGGATTCGCCGGTTCCCCCTAGTCGCACGAACCCGTAAACGCGGCTTGGAACTCCGCGAAATCAATCAAGTCCACATCCGTGTCCCCATCACTGTCATGCGGGTCTTGACACAACCCGGTCGCGGGGATACCCACCCCGCTCAAACAAGCTACAAAATCGGCGCAATCAGTCAAATCCACGTCGCCATCATAGTCCGCATCAAAAGGGCCCGCGCAATCGTTGACGTCAATGGTGATCTTGCCGAGATTAGTGAGAATCAGGTTCCCCAACGCTTCGCTATACTCGCAGTCCACCCCATCGACCGCCCGGTTCGGCGGTGCATGAGGCCTGAACCACACCAGGGCTTCCCCGCCGCAAACCTCCGCAATGGCGGTAAACGTGAGCACCGCCACAACCCCATCGGTCGCCCCGGCATCGCCGCCCGGAACCCCCACAGCGTAGTGAATGATCCCATCAGTGCCGTTCGACGGATCGGAGTACACCTCGCGGCTGAAGGGAGGGTCGCCCGGTTCGATGCTCACAAACCCCAGCCTGGTCACCTCATACTCGAGCGAGAACTGCCCCCCGGTGATGTTCGCCACCGCCCCCGACAACTCGATGCTGATCGTAATCGTGTCGCCCACGCCGTAACAGTGCTGCCCCGAGTGCAGGGACAACTCGGTGCCGGCACCCGCACCGCAATATGAAATGAAGTCATGCGTGCACGTCCCATTGCTGCAAATGTCCACGCTACACGGTATGCCGTCGTCGCAATCATCGTCATCCATGCAGCAGCCGGGAACCTCCTCACCGACACAGATACCGTTGGAACAGGCATCGTAGAGTGTGCAGTCGTCCCCATCGTCACAATTGTCGCCTTCGGTCACGTTCTCGAAGAAGCAGGTGTTGTCTGGCATGCAGGTACCCACCGTGCACGGATTGCCGTCGGCACAATCCGCGTTTGTGCTGCATGGGACACAATCGGGAACCTGCGTGTATGCACACACACCGTTAGTGTCGGCGCCGAAGACGCAAACGTCAACGGTGCAGGCATTGTCGTCATCACAGTCGGAGTCCTCACTGCACACCGCCGCCGGGAAACCACGCCATCCGATCTGTTCACCGTTGGGCCCCGCACTGGCTGCCGGGGAAGTGGGCAGCAGCGTATAATCATAGTTGACAGGGTCCACGTATTGCGGATCGGCCGAAAGATTGCCCTCGCCACAACCCAGGTCGCCGGGATCACCGATCAGGGTGTAGGCCACGCTTCCGCAACAAGTGTCGTAGCTGGTGCTCCAGATGATGCAGCGTTCCACCTCACTGGTGGTGCAGTTCGCCCCTGCAAGCTGTGTGTCACCTGCCAGGGTGCAGTTGCACAGGGTGACCGCCTGGTCATTGTCGACCCAGATGCCGCTCCCGCAGTCGAACATCAGCAGATTCCCCGCGTCCAACGTGCCGCCGTTGTGCAGACTGACGGCGTTGTTTCCAAGGCTGTGAATAATGCAGTTCTCCACCAGCGGAGCGCAACTGTAACAGTTAATCCCGTCGCCTCCTCCGTCGGCGAAGATTGAACGGCGCACCACCTGACTGGCGGCGGAATCGCCCAGGTAAATGAGATCACCATCGCGAGGCTCCTCCGCCCAACCGCAACCGGCCCACCAACTGTCCTCGATCACCAGGGTGTGCCCAGCCCCACTGAACTCCGCGCCGAACCCATCGCGGGAAACCACACACTCAGAAAGGGTGTAGGAACCGCTGCCGGACCCGCTGACCACCAGACCGGGATTGTCCACCAGCACGCAACCGGTCATTTCCACCGAGTGCTCATCCTCAAAACGCAGCACCCAGGGGCGCGAATACGAGCCGGATGCCCCGTTGCCCGCCCCGCAAACAAACACGTGCCCATAGCTTGACGCACCCGCCCCACAATGACGAATCCCACGCCAGGAATTTGCGTTGGATGCCTGTTCCTGCGGCAACACCATGGCTTCCGCCGCGTTGGTGGGGAAAAAGTAAATCGGCAAATCCCGGCTCCCCACCGCCTGCACGTTCCCGTTGACCGTGATGAGCGTGCCCTGGTCGAGGCTGCCGGTGGTGTCCACCATAATCAGCGTGCCCGGCTTGATCGTCAGCGTCTCTCCGCTGGGGACCGTGCAGGGCCCGGTAATGCGGATCACCCCGTCGCCGGGGCCCCAGATCAAGTGGGCGCCCAACAGGTTGCCGGACCGCTCGCGGAACAGGACTGGGTTGCTCTCGTCAAGCACCTTAACCACAGTTGAAGCAACCCGGTATCCGACACTGACGCTTACCAGGATGTACCCTTCGGGCTCGGCAACTCCGTTGTCCAGCGTGATCGAGACACTGCCCACCCCGTTGTAGAAGCAAATGGAATCCGGCTCGGGGATTCTGTCGGGGGCGCTGTCAAAGACGGTGATCGAGGTCGGTACGGGGGACCGGTCCGACACGCGGGCTGCCGATACCGTGCCCCACAACTCGCTATCCTGCCAGACCAGATCACCTGCCGAATCGAGCACCTCAGCCGTCAGCGTCAACGTTTTGGTGTTGACCATCCGTCGCGGGCTGGTCATCCGCAGACTACCCGCCCACGGTGGATCGTAGGTGACACTATGCTCGATCCGCCCCATCTCCACACCGTAGCGTCCCAAAGCCGAAACCACAATCAGGTGCTCCCCGGGCACCAGCTCCAAAGCACAGGACCACGTCCCTTCATAAACGTTGAGATCAGCCTGCACGTCGTTAACCAAAACGCTGTGGGTTCCAGCCTGGTTGAGCGTCCCGCTCAGGTAGATCATCGGGTCGGGGTCGGTGTATGGGCTATCCGGTATCCCGGTCACGGTCAGTTCATCCACGATCTGGTTGTTCAGCCGCACGTGTCGGGCCTGCACGCGAACCTTCAGGGTTTCCTTGAGGTTTGCGTCGGCGACCTCATCCGGCAAGGCGTCGATCCGGGCGTTCATCGCCACTTGTGAAAACTCGTTGTCCAGCAGATCGCGCATCGCCTTGACGTAGATCGGGGCAAAGGCGTTGTGCTGCAGGAGCCGCTGCACCGCCGGGACCGTGGTCCGCCACAAGGACATGCTCGGGTCTATCAACACCGAGTCCAGGTCCCAACAAAACAGCAACGTATTATAGTTGCCCAAATCCGGGTAACTCGCACCGGGGTCGGGGAAAAAGTAAGCGTAGTAATCGTCGCCCGTGTCGCGGTAGATTCCACCCTCCTGGTTGCCGAATGCTATGTGCAAGGCGAAGAACAAGGCCCACTCGTCAACGTCGATCAGACTCTCAACCAGCGAGACGTATTCGGATTCGTACTGGCTGTCGGTATAGCAAAGCACGCCGTCGTCCTCGGCGCAGGTCAGAGCGTCGCACAGCGTAATCAGATCATCCCACAGGTCTTCGGTTTCATTGGTGCTCTTGTCGTAACCGTTCATCCCGTCCTCATCGGTGCGGTATGCCCCACCGGGTTCGCCGACGGTGGGGCCTTCCCAGCGGAAATCGCCGTCGTTTCGACCACGGTACAGGTTGCCTTGGGCACTGCCCCCGTCGAAACGTCGGCTGAGGAAATCCTCGTCGATCCGCTCCATGTTGGCGTAGACGTGGGTATTGACGAACGGATAGAGCGTTGGGTTAATAATCAAGCGAACGAATTGACATGTCGGCGTGGGAATGCCGACATCCGCGAAAACCTCGTATCCGAGGGATTGCCGCGCGGGGTTCTGGCCCATCAACTGCAATCTGGTCAGCGAAAACCCCATCTCCGATTCCAGAGGCTGATCGGCGTTGAAATTCACCCGGTATGACGGCGGGTTCAGGTCCAGGCTGGTCTGACCCCGGTAGCGCTCCTGCACGTTGTAGAAGATGTTGCCGTGGTCGTCGATGAACGTCGCGTCGTACTCGGTCTTGTCTCGCGGCGTCACCTCCTGGTCCGCCCGATTCGCCTCTGTGACGATGAAATGATAGACAGGGAATCCGCTCGGGGCTTCGTCGTCGGAGAACTTGCACAGGAAGGTTTGCGAGGGGTTGCCCAGCACATCAAGGGTCTCGTGGCCCGGGGGCGCCACTGCCCCGTTGGAGTTGTCGTCTTCCGCGAAAATGTAGAAGTCCAGACGCTCGCCATCCGGCAGCCCCGACACCGTAACTCCATACATGCTGTCCCCCGCTCCTCCGTCGCCGTGAAGACCGTCGTCGAACATTGCGGTTGACGAGTAGGCCACCGTGGGATTCTGATCCTGGCGATAGAACAGCGTCACCACTGGGGCAATCGCACTATTGTCCAGCACCGTCGCGGTGATGGTGACGGAAGCGTTGCCGGCAGGGATGGTGGGGCTATGCAACGGCTGGGCGATCAGCGGGGCAGGGTCCGTCTCGAAAACGCTGTTCGTCTGCCCCGGAGTCCCGTTGGTGACCGACGACGCACGCCACGTAATGCCCAGTTCGTTGGGCAATTCGGGGTTGATCAGCTCGAGGGATGGCCCGTCACCGTCCGCCTCTTCAGGCCAGTTCCCGCGATCGTCATAGGTGACCTGATCGACGATGTTGCAGAGGTTGTCTGCCAGGGCAACTCGCTCGCCGCCATTGGCAAGGTTCCCGCTCTCCCACTGGTGCACCTGCACTCCCGGAGGGATCGTGGAAACCTGCGCTTGCAGAAATGCCGCATCCTTGGCCACCACCAGAAACTCGCCCGCTGCCAGCAATGTGTCGGCAGGGAAAACATAAGTCAGCCCGTCGCAGAACAACCACCCGGACAAGTCCACCGCGTTGCTGTCGGCGTTGTGGAGTTCGAGGAACTGGAGGTTCTCGGGGTCTTCCTCGGGGGCCACCGCCGAATCCGCCGGGTGATAGTGAAGCTCATTGATTACGATGTTCGCCAGATCGAACGTGTACTGCCACGTGTCACCGGCAAAGGCGTTGCTGGTGACATCGACGATCGCTCCGGAATCGAGAACCACGGTCACCAAGCCGTCGGAGGGCTGATTGAACCCGCTGAACTCGTAGGGCCCTGCCTCCTGCCCGGTGACCTCGCCGGCAGAGGAGCCGTCAACCGTCAAATCGCCCGCCTGCACCCCGCTGACCGGCTCGGAAAACGTCACCGAAACCGACCCCAGCGACAAAATCACCGCACCACGCGACGGGGAAGTGAGCAGCACAAACGGAGCCTCATCATAAACGCTGTTGGCTGCACCGGGCGTGCCGTTGACGTTCAATGCCGAACTCCAGGACTCCGCCAAGTCGTTGGGCAGGTCCGGGTGCAACAGTTCCAGCGAAGGGCCGTTCCCGTCCGGCGGCAGAGGCCAGGGCGGATCGTCCGTATAACTGACTTCATCGACCAGGTTGCCCAGGCTCTCGGAGATGGCCACCCGCTCACCCCCGTTGCCCAGGTTCCCCTCGATCCACTGGAGGACCTCGACCTCGGGCGGAATGCTCGGAATCTTCGACTCCAGGAAGGCGGCGTTCTTGGCCACCACCAGAAACTCGCCGGGCTCCAGGGCGATCCCCTCCGGAAAAACAAAGTCCACCCCGTCGGAGATGGACCATCCCGAAAGGTCCACCGCGTTGCTGTCGGCGTTGTAAAGCTCGAGGAACTGAAGGTTTTCGGGGTCCTCGCCGACTTCCACGGCTGAGTCCGCCGGGTGATAGTGAAGTTCGTTGATCACAATATCGGGCAGCCCGAAGACATACTGCCACGCATCACCCGCAAAGGCGTTGGTGCCAAGGTCCGCGATCGCCCCGCTATCGAGCACCACGTCCACCATTCCAGGATCGGGGCCGACCACGGTGAAAACATAAGGCCCCTCGTCCTGCCCGACCACGCCGGTGGCCGGCAAACCGTTCACTGTAAGGTCGCCCGCCGCCACGCCGGTCACCGGTTCGGCAAAGGTCACCGAAACCGACGACAGAGACTCGATCAGCGACCTGCGGGCAGGCGTCTCGGTCAGCACCACCGGGTTGGAGCTGAACACGCTGTTCTGTGCTCCGGGCGTGCCGTCGGTCGCCAGCGAAGCTGCCCAGGTCGAGCTGCACTCGTTGGCGAAATCGGGATGCAACAATTCCAACGAAGGCCCGTCCCCGTCGGGGGCGGTAGGCCAGGGCAGGTCGTCGGAGTAGACCACCCGGTCGATAACAATTCCCAATTGGTTTGCCAGTCTCACCGGTTCACCGGCATTGGACAGGCTGTCGCCGGCGGACCACTGGTGCGATGTTTCGCATCCGGTGGCCCCCAGCAGCGCGTCGGTGCTCTTGGCGATGACGACAAACTCGCCCGCCGGCATCACGGTGCCCATGGGGAAGATGTACCCCGGGCTGGCGAATTCGGTGAGGGTCCAGTTCGAGATGTCCACCGCATCAGCCTCGGCGTTGTATAGTTCGATGAACTCCTGCGGGTCCTCGATGCCGTCCGGATTGTAGTGCAGCTCGTTAATAATAACGCAAGGCACGTCAAGCGAGTAAACCCACAAGTCTCCCGCGAATGGATTGCCCTGCGGGTCTTGAATGGTGCCCGTCGCCAGCTCGACCTGCACCGGGCTGACCACCGGCGAGGGGAACCCGCTGAATACATAGGGCCCCGGGCCTATGCCGTTGGAGCACGTGTCGCAGACCACCGTGGTCGCCGCGAAATAGTTGACCGTCAAATCGCCGGCCAAAACATTCAACACCGCCTCCGCGAAGGTGACCGATACCTCAGTGAGCGTGGGAACGACCGACGAGCGCGCCGGCGTCTCGCTAATTATTATCGGGTCTTCGCTGAAGGTGCTGTTGGGTGTGCCCGGGGTTCCGTTGTCCTCAGCCGACGCACGCCAAACCAGTGGGAACGCATTGTCGAACCCTGGATTGACCAGTTCCAGGGAAGGCCCGAAACCATCGGCATCCTCAGGCCAGGGTGCCACGTCGTCGTACTCGACTTGGTTGATAACCACCGGCGTGGGCACCGAGTCGTCAACCAACTGTATCAGTTCGCCGCTGTTGGAGAGCGCCCCGTCGGCCCATTCCAGGACCCGGGTCCCCATGGGAAGAGACGGGGCCTTGGCCCGCAAAAAAGCCTCGTTCTCGGCAAGCACCAGGAACTCGCCGGGATCGAGGGTCGTCCCACCGGGGAAAACGAATTCCACGCCGGCTGCCATGGACCACCCACCCAGATCTATTGTTGCGCTGTCGGCGTTATAAAGCTCAAGAAACTGAAGGTCCTCGGCATCTTCCTCGGGTGCCACTACCGAGTTGGAGGGGTGATAATGAAGCTCATTGATGACAATCGACTGGGCAAGGGCGGTGACACTCAACACTAGAGGAACGATAAACGCTACAACTGGTTTAGTGATCTTGCTCACCTTTCAATCCTTTCCCCGGCGGACCGCAGGGCATGGTCGTGATGGGGCCTCTGCTTAAAGCATCTCCGGCGAGTCGATGTGCATATGCAAACGTAGTATGCCCCATGCAGCTTTCTCAACTCCCGTGATGCTTCTGTTGACGCATTATCCGAACACCCAACTCTAATGCGTCACAGACTTGTCCCCACCTGCGTCTCTTGGCACTACGCCAATCCGATCGCTTGGCCAATAAAACCGCCCCACACCATGCGCCATTAGCACCGGTTTAGGCTATTGCAAATACATGTCACAGCAATTGGAAGACCGTGTGGCGTGTCGTCCAGATGCCCCTACGCCACCAGAATCCCCCAATCAACCCCCCTACCCCGACTAGCCTGTCCAGAACAGCCAAGCCCCGTAAAGCCCGCAGTGCCTTTCCCCTCTTTTATTGTGACGCAAAGGGATGACATTGTCAAGCACCGGTTTGCGTCGGGCGACTCCGTTGGAGTCGTATCTATGCCGTCGGCAAAGACTTACGGCAGTAGGGCAGTAAATATTCAGTAGGGCGGGTTCCATCCGCCTTCGGTACTGATTGGATTAGTAGTGCAAGAGCCGCTCAGTCGAGCTTCACCACCACGCGTGAGACCATGGCTTTGAGTTGATTCATCGACTGCTGACATGCAGGCAATTCTTCGCAGAGGGCTTGCTGCTCTATTTCGTCGGCCACTTCGCTGAGACAGGGATAGCCGTACCCTCCTCCACTGCCTTTGAGTTGGTGGGCCAGATACTTAAGCGATTGGAAATCGCTGTTGCCCAGAGCGTTTGCCATCTCCGTTATGCGTTGCCCCAGATCGCTGACGAAGTCCTCCACGATGTCGGCAAACGACTCATCCTCGCTCACAAGGTCGGAAGTGATGAAACTATCCGGTTTGTTGTCTTGATCTCTCACAATATCACCCATCCTCCGCAATCACTATAGCCATTCCGCCGACATCACGATATCGACTGGATAATCGCCGCGCTTTTGTTGTGTCACCAGCCTCCCATTTCTTCGCGGCGGGCGAAGATTCTCTATTGTGGTGGGAGACTGCTTGCGTTTTGTCGCCGCAACGTGCTACATTATCAGCCATGTCGCTTTCAGCTTTCCATATTCAAGCAGCGGAGAACCAAGCCGAGTCGCTAACCCTTACGCTGGAGGCGATCTTGCACGCCGCAGGGGGCGAACCCTGTTATCGGGACATCAACGCAGCTTTGGGGCTGTCCTTCATGGTCTGCGTGCGAGATACTCGCCGGAGCCTGGCCTCCTGGATGACCGAGGGGCGTGATGTCTTCCTGATCCCCACAGCCGCTTTGTTTGGGATTCGGTTGCGGGAGTTGCACCCGCCAGGAGCCGCCGTGGGGCTGGAAACGCTCCCCGAATTCGCCCAGCATTTCGAGGCAAGTTATAGGCCGTTGATCAAAACGGCGATCGAGAACAACCAGCCGGTGCTGGTCTGGCGGGGTTGGCCTGGAGATGCCGCCGAGCAGTGGGGGGTGGTCACCGCGATAAGCGACGAAGGTATCGGGCTATGTGGTGCGACGGTGACCTCCGGCGGGGACGAGGTTGTGCTGACTGCCCCGCCGGTGCAAATGCACATCGTCGAAGAGATCAAGCCGAAGGTGCCGCCCGAGGGCGAACTCTTGCGGTTGGCTGTCCGCAACGCCCGCCTCGTTCTGGAAGACAAGACCGATCGCCGCTTCGGCATCACCACAGGCCCGGACGTATACCGGTCGTGGCGGCAGCGCTTGCCCAGCGAGAAGGCAAGTGAGACTGAACCGGCGGCGGATGCCAAGAGCCATCACCGGATGGCTGAGGCGATAGTCCATGCCAGGCGGTCTGCCGTGGAATTCCTGTCGCACCATTGCGAGCGGCTGGGCAACCCCGCCCGAGTCGCTATCGACGGAGCCGTCGTGGAATGTCGAGGGGTGATCCGAGCACTGCTTCCGTTTTGCGATTTGGGCACCGTGCGAGGCCTGCTCCAATCTGAAGAGGGGCGCGAGAAACTTGCGGGCGGCATCAAGTCTGCCCAGGCCCACGAAGCCCGGTTGAGGGATCACATCGCCGACCTCTCCAGCCAAATGTAGGGCGGGTCCTAACCACCGTTCGACCCGTAGGGGGTGGCCCAGTGCTTTAGCCCTTTGGGAACACGAATCGCGTCAGGCATTTGCGTCCCCCACC
>JAGLWJ010000129.1 GCA_023133475.1 Phycisphaerae bacterium
GACGATTTAATCGACAGCCCCTAAAGCGGTGGGCACCCCCCAATCTCTCATTTGAGCTGTAACAAATCGCTAGCTCTCGGAGGCGACGAGCCGCGTCAGCAGCCGATCAACGCACTCACGGCACTCCGGTGCACACAGGCCCGTGTCCCACAGACCGTTCAGAGCCTCCCGCACCCCCACATCACACACAGCCGCAACCACCGCCCGGTCCTCGGCTGTAAGGTGCTGGTAAACCGAGCACATCAGGCCTAGCCCCAGAGCAAACGGGATACGCGCGCCTCTGCACCGGTCGCGCTGCCGGCAGTAGGAATGGTTCCACCGTTCAGCCAGATCAGCCGATACCAGGTCGTCGCGCAGCACTGTCGCACGATCCACCACCTGACGGGCTCGTTGGATTCCCAGCGGCTCCAACCATTGGACCAATTGCCCCCCTCGTTCGAGCAAGGCGGCGTGCCCGATCATCTCCGTCCCGATCCGCACGCACATCTGCTCGAAACGGGCAAGGCCCATCGACACCACTCTGTCCCAGTAGGGCGGCAGTGAACCAGCTTTGCGCTTCCACGCCCGCCGGCAGGAAATCCGGCGGCGTCGCAGCCAGTACATTTCCGGGGCGACCCGTGGAGAATCACTGCCGCGCAGGGATGCCGGCAACACCCGTGACTCCCGCTGAAGGTCCGCCAATAGCAGCCGCACGATAGCCTCGGGACTGTTCACCGCTACATTATTGCTGCTCTCTTTGCCGAGTTGTCGGGTATTCAGCTTGGGGTGGCGGCCCAACACGGTTTCGGCATCTTGTGGGCGGCACAGGTTAACCACTTGCAACAGCATCTCTCTGCGATGGTCCACACTTTCCGGAATGTGCCCTCTCGGTGATGCCATCGAACCCAATACCTCACAATGGGTGCAAGCGGTGTAGGGCGGGTTCCACCCGCCATCTTACCGGCGCCATGGTCCACGATTTTAGTGGTTAGTTCAAGCTTGCGGACTTGTCGCCTCTCACATGCCCAACTCCTCACAGAGTTCCTTTAGCAGTTTCAGCGCTTCTATGGGCGTGGTATCGTCGGGGTTGATCTGCGCCAGGCGCTTCGCCACCGTTGCCGCCGGGTCCTCGAACAGCAACAGTTGCTCGTCTTGCCTGGTGCGGGCGCCGGCAATGCGGGTGGTGTGCGACTCGCGGGAGAACCCCTTCTGCAGTTCGTCGAGAATGACCTTGCTACGCCGCACCACCACCTTGGGAATCCCCGCCAACCGGGCGACGTGCACCCCGTAGCTCTTGTCCGCACCGCCGGGCACGATCTTGTGCAAAAACACCAGCGAGTCTTCCTTGTCGTCAGCCCCCTGCCACTCGCGGACCGCCACGTTGTAGTTGCGGACACCTTCGAGCAGTTCCTCCAACTCGGTCATCTCGTGGTAATGCGTAGCCACCAGGGTCCGACACTTGATTTGATTGGCAAGGTGTTCGGTGATGGCCCAGGCCAACGACAGACCGTCAAACGTGCTGGTCCCTCTGCCGATCTCGTCCAGCACGATCAGCGATCGGCCCGTCGCGTTGTTCAAAATGTTGGCAGCCTCGCTCATCTCGACCATGAAGGTGGATTGGCCTCGAGCGATCTCGTCGCTGGCTCCGACTCGGGCGAAGAGGCGGTCCACCAGCGAAAACCGCATCGAGCCGGCGGGCACGAAAGAACCCGTCTGCCCCATCAAAACCAACAATGCCACCTGACGGATATACGTGCTCTTGCCGGCCATGTTAGGCCCGGTGATCACCAACACCCGATCCCCACCGGCGGGCATCTCCGTGTCGTTGGGCACGAAGTCGTTGCCCAGCATCTGGTCCAACACCGGATGACGCCCGTCCGCAATGTGCAACGCCGGCCCCTCGACGATCTGAGGCCTGACGTAACGACGCTCGACCGCCAATTCCGCCAGGGATGCCAGCACATCCAAACGCCCCATCGCATCAGCCACCCGCTGCAACAGTGCCATGTCCCCGGCAACACGCGCCCGCAACTCCTCGAACAGGCGATACTCCAGCTCGTTGGCCCGCTCCTCGGCGGTGAGCACTTCCGTCTCGTACTGCTTGAGTTCGTCGGTGATATATCGCTCGGCGTTCTTGATGGTCTGCTTCCGCACGTACTCAGCCGGGACCCGGTCTCGGTGGGTGTTGGAAATCTCGATGTAGTATCCGAACACCCGGTTGAACCCCACCTTCAGCGACGGAATCTCGGCCCGGGCGATCTGCTCCTGCTGATACTTCGCCAGCCAACTCTGCCCATCACTGCGGATACCGCGGAGCCGATCCAATTCCTCATCAAACCCCGCCGCGATGATCCCGCCCTCGCGCACGGTGATCGGGGCGTCCTCGCGGATCGCACGCTTAAGGTGCTCTGCCAACTCGTCCGTGCCGCCCAAGGCTGTGCCCGTCTCGTGCAGGATCGTGGTGTCAGCCTCAGCCAGAGTGGCCCGCAACTCGGGCAGGCGCAACAAGGTGCGCGACAGGGCAGCCAGGTCTCGCGGGCTTGCCCGAGCCAAGGCCACCCGCGCGGTGATCCGTTCGATGTCAGCCAGGTCCCGCAACGTGCGGCGGACCTGTTGACGCATCGAAGCCTGATCGACAAATTCCTGTACCCCTTGCTGACGTGCCACAATGCCAGCGGCTTCGACCAGCGGCATCGCCACCCACCGCCGTAACGCCCGGGCACCGATAGGGTGAACGGTTCGGTCCATCGCCGCCAGCAAGCTGCCTTGCCGTTGGCCACCGCGCAGCGTTCGCTCGATCTCCAGCGACCGCCAGGTATTGCGGTCCAGTCCCATGTATTGGCTGGTGAACCGCCGCTCCAGCTTTTGCACGTGGCCCAGCGAAGTCTTCTGCGTCTCTTGCAGATAAGCGATAAGAGCCCCAGCCGCACACAACGAAGCGTCCATCTCCTCGAAGCCGAACCCCGCCAGAGTGCCCACCTGAAAATGCGACAAAAGAGCTTGCTCGGTGTTGAACGGTGCAAAGGTGTGCTCTGCCCGCCGAGTGATGGTGGCTCCGCACAACGCACGCACCTCTTCAGCCAGCCGAAAAGCCGGGTCGTCGCTGCCGCCCGAACCAAACTCGTCACCGGGCAGCAGAACCTCCGCCGGCCCCAACCGGATCAGCTCATCCACCGCCCCATCACGCAAGACCTCAAAAACCCGAAAGCGGCCTGAAGCCAGCTCGATGTCGGCAATGCCCACCTCGCCACCATGCACGCAGACCGCCGCCAGCACATTCTCGCAGCGCTCGTCCAGCAGGGCTTCATCGGTCAGCGTCCCCGCGGTCACCACCCGCACCACCGCCCGCTTGACCACGCCCTTGGCGGTCTTGGGGTCCTCGACCTGCTCGGAGATGGCCACTTTGTGCCCGGCTTTGACCAGCTTGGAGAGGTAGGCCTCCAGTGCATGATATGGGATGCCCGCCAGTGGGATCGGGTTATCGCCCTTGCTGCGTGAGGTCAGTGCGATGCCCAGGACTCGGGCTGCCAGCTTGGCATCTTCGTAGAATGTTTCGTAGAAATCGCCCATCCGAAACAGGAGGATGGCATCGCCGACCTGCTGTTTCTGCTCGACGTATTGCCGCATGGCTGGGGTCAGGTCAGCCGTGGCGGGTGACGAGATGGATTTTCTGGCAGACAGCCCACAATCTCCTCGAGTAGGGCAGGTTGCAAACCTGCCGCCCGCATCTTAGCAGGTATTCCTAAATGGTGTAGGGCGGGTTCCACCCGCCTTTGTGATATGGTTCGGCGGGTGGAACCCGCCCTACGCCTAAAGAGAAGGCGGGTGAAACCCGCCCTACAATAAAGCATAGTGCCTTTGTGGTGAACTTACTTCGCCGCCGTCGCGGTCTTGGCAGAGGAGTGGCTGGAGCCACCCGAACGGTCCGCCGGGGCTACGACCTTGTCGGCGATGCCCCGGGTGAGTTTGCGGAGATCGATCCCCAGCACACCCTCTAACGTGGCAAGCGATTCCGAGAGCACCCGGGCTTTGCTCATGGCGGCTCCTGCAATTGCCTGGCCGCTGCCGTTGTCAAACACGGTGACGTTGCCAAGGTTAATGTCCTGCACGGTCTTGGCGAACTCTTCGACCACCCCCGGCATCATCTCCACCAGCATGACCTTGAGGGCGTCAGGATGGTCCTGGATAGCCTTCCCGATGACTTCGATAGCCGTCGCACGAGCTTTACCCTCCTCGAACACTGACGCGGCATCGCCTTCGGCTTTGGCTCTGGCCACGTCGCGCTGGGCGTTGGCCGCCGCCACCTGGGTCGCTTCGAGACGGGCTTGCTCTGCTTTGGCTGCTGCTTCCTGTTGTTCAGCCTCTTTGAGTGCCGCCTCGCGAGCCAGTTCCGCCTTGCGAATTCGCAACTCGTTGTCGGCTTCGGCGATGGCCTTTTCGGCACTGAGGCGTGCCTGCTCAGCCTTCTGGAGGGAGATCGCTTCGGTGGTTTTGGCTTCGGCGTCGCGTTCGGCTTTGGCTTTACGGGCTAATGCGCTGCTTTCCGCCTCTTTGATTGCGGCTTCGGAGGCTCGCTCAGCCTCAGCCTTGCGGGCTTCGGAGAGCACCTCAGCCGTGGCTTTGCGGGCGATCGACTCGAGATACTGCTGCTCGTCGTGGACGTTCTGAACGTTGACGCTGTCGATCAGCAGGCCCAGCTTGCGGAAATCGTCCGAGACCTCAATCATCACCGTAGACACAAACTTGTCGCGGTCCTCGACGATTTCCTCCGGGGTCATCTTGCCGATGACCGCACGCAGGCCGCCCTCGAGCGTCTCACGAGCCACCCGCTGAATCTCCAGCATCGGTTCGCCCAGGAATCGCTCGATGGCGTTGGGGCGCTCCGCCGGGTCGGAGGAGACTTTGACGTTGGCCACCCCGGTCACGATGATCGGCATCATGGTCCCGCCGCCGGATTGAGCTTTGACGTCCAGCCCCACCTGCATATTCCGCAGGCTGACCCGATCGACCTTTTCGATGATCGGGATCACCAGCGTTCGCCCGCCGATCAGTATGCGATAGCCCTGGCCTTCACGCTGCCGCTTGCCGCTGATGATCAGCATTTCGCTGGGGTTGCCCACCACCATCAGCTTGGCGATCAGCATGATGATGGCGATGAAAATACCCAGAATGATAATGCCGATGACAATCCCCACCTCGATAGGGCTACTTGCGAGTTGCCCGAGCAACATGGTATTCACAATTATTCTCCTTAATCTTACCGGTTAAGAGACTCATATTCATCGCGCGAGACCACCTCGGCGATTCCCGCACGGTAGCCCACCACGACAACCTCCTCGCCGAGTTGGAAGGTGGTGTCGGGCTGCCCGGGCACGGCGGGCACATACCGCTGGGCACCACGCACCTGGAGAGAGACCTCCCCCTTATTGGGATGCGCAATCGCAATCGTGACCCGGGCCAGTTTGTGCACATAGTCTGTCGGCTGCGGAGTGCTGTCGCCCGACGAACGGCGGAGCCGCCGGAAGACCTGGTGCACGCCCTGGCCTACCGCACCGCCAGCCGCCAGGGCAATCCCCAGAACCGCACCCGAGTTCATCTCGGTCATGTGCGTCAGCACCACCCCGATCGCACCGAACACCGCCACGAAAAAGACCACAAATCGCAATGAGAACCAATTCGCCAGCCATACGGCGAACGTGGCGGTTTCGATCGTGGAGTGGACATCTCCCGGCAGATCGGTGTCGGCGTGCCCGGGCAGTTCCGCATGAATCGCACCGTCGGTGTCGACATCGACGTGCAGGGCGCCGTCAACGTCGGCATGACCACCGATATCCATATGATGTGCATCGCCGTGCCCGCTCAACGTGGAAATCAGCACCAGCCCACCACCAAAGACCAGGCATATCCAATATACCGCGGTCAGGTTGATCAGGGCCAAGCTGTCCGACATCAAAAGCATTGACTCAATCATGGTTCAATCTCCGCTCGCTATACCTCTTCCCCAGCCTGCCACATCAAATGTACTACACAATAACCGCTTTGACTATTACAACTCGGGGCAAATTCCATAATCACCACGGAGGGCAAGGTTACTACATCGCAAAGTTGTCCAAACTTGTAGCGTAGGGCGGGTTCCACCCGCCGCACCATGCCGAGAAGGTAAACATTCAGTAATCCCGTATGCGGAATAGCATGGGTTTCGTAGTGGCAGGCTTGCGCTAGGCCCGGCATTTATGCCGGGTATTGGAGTGGTTGCTTTTGCCACCCCCCCGTTCCGCCCCGCCCCGCCG
>JAGLWJ010000013.1 GCA_023133475.1 Phycisphaerae bacterium
CTACGGACTTGTCGCCGCTAAATACTCCGGCGTGGTTGCGAACACCACCGTTTCTCCATTCTCAATTTTCCATTCTCCATTCTCTCCCGCGCGGTCATTCCTTATCGCTGTTTTCCTCGGCGATGGCAGCTTTGGCGGACAACTTCACCCGCCCGTGCATGTCGACGTCGATCACCTTGACCCTCAGCGTGTCGCCGATGCTGCACACGTCCGCGACGCTGCGTACATATTCATTGGACAACTCACTGATGTGGCACAGCCCGTCCTCGCCCGGGACAATCTCCACAAATGCCCCGAAATCCTTGATGCCCGACACTTTCCCTTCGTAAATCCGCCCGATTTGGACCTCCTGTGCGACGGCTTCGATCATGTCGCGGGCCCGTTCGCCACCGGCGGCATCGAGGCACGAAACCTGGATGGTCCCGTCGTTCTCGATCTCGACACGTGCCCCGGTTTCCGCCTCGATACCCTTGATGCCCTTGCCGCCAGGCCCGATCACCTTGCCGATCTTGTCCGGGTTGATTCGCAAAGTAAAGATGCGTGGGGCGTATTGACTGATCTCCGGGCGCGGTTTCGGCAGCACGCAGAGCATCTGCTTGAGAATGTGCATGCGAGCGTGCTTGGCCAACTCCAACGTCTTCAGGATGTGTTCCTGAGCCAATCCGCGGGCCTTCAGGTCCAACTGAATTCCGGTGATGCCCCGCTGGGTGCCCGCCACCTTAAAGTCCATGTCACCGAAGTGGTCCTCTTCGCCGAGGATGTCCGTTACCAGAACATGTTTGTGGTCGTTGTGGAACATGCCGATCGAGATGCCCGCCACCGGCCGGCGAATCGGAACACCGGCGTCCATCAGCGCCAACGTCCCGCCGCACACCGATGCCATCGAGCTGGACCCGTTGGATTCCATGATGTCCGAAACCAGGCGGATCGTGTACGGGAAATCATCCGGTGAGGGCAAAATGGCTTCGAGCGACTTTTCAGCCAATTGCCCGTGCCCGATCTCGCGGCGGCTGACCGCCCCGACACGCTTGACCTCGCCGGTGCAGATCGGCGGGAAGTTGTAGTGCAGCATGAATTTCTTGCTGTACTCCTCGATCAGCCCATCAACGATCTGTTCGTCCCGCGTGGTCCCGAGAGTCACCACCACCAACGCCTGTGTCTCACCGCGAGTGAAAATGGACGACCCGTGAACCCGCGGCAAAACACTCACTTCTGAAATGATCTCGCGGATGTCCTCCGGGCCTCGCCCGTCAGAGCGAAGGCCCTGCTCCAGGATCATATCAGCCACGACCTCGCCTTCCACCTGGTCGAGCAGGCCCCGGACCACGTTGGGCGAGAATTCGGGGGTTTCCCCCCCTTCGGGGCACAGATCGTTCAGCACTTCTTCGTAAATCTCCTTGATCGCGGTGTATCGCTCCTGCTTGCCGGAAATCTTTTTGCATTCGCAGAAGCGATCCTTGCAGCGCTCGCGGAGGTTGTTGAGCAGATCATCCGTCGAGGGCGGCGGAACCCACTCCTTGGTGATGCCCGCTTTATCGACGAGTTCGGAGATCATCTCGCAGGCAACCTTGATGTTCTCGTGCCCCAGGGCGACGGCTTCGGCGATGACCTCTTCAGACAGCTCACAGGCGCTCACCTCGATCATGTTCACTGCATCCAGATGGCCGGCCAGAATCATCTCCATGTCGCTGTATTCCATCTGGGAGACGGTTGGGTTGACGACAAGCTCGCCATCCACACGCCCGATGCGCATCGCCCCGGTAGGTCCCTCGAACGGCATCTGGGACAGGCTCAACGCCGCCGACGCCCCGATCATCGCCAGGATGTCGGGGTCGTTCTGCTGGTCAGCCGACAAGACCATTGCCTGGATCAGCACCTCGTCTTTGTAGCTTTCCGGGAACAGCGGCCTGATCGGGCGATCGATCATCCGCATGGTGAGGATTTCCTTGGTCGTAGGCCTGCCTTCGCGCTTGAAGAACCCGCCGGGAAACTTGCCGGCGGCGTAAACTTTCTCGCGGTAATCCGCGGTCAGCGGGAAAAAGTCGATGCCCGCACGAGGTTTCCCGGTGACCACCGCCACCAGGACCACCGTATCCCCATATGACATCAGCACTGCGCCTGCCGCCTGCTTCGCCAGATGCCCCGTCTCTATTCGCAGCGTTTTGCCACCGATTTCTCGTTCAACCCAAATTTTTTCCATCAGGACTTCCCAACAATTTTTCTGTCATTTGCCAACAAAAAAGGCACGAACCAGAGTATTCCTCCGTCGTGCCGCCAGTTATCACACCGTTTAATTAAACCAATCCACCCATATGTGCATATCGCACTCGCCGATCCCATACCAAACACCCACCCCCCAAAACTCGGAGAGCGCATAAGCTCAAGATCGGGGGTGAGTCTGAAGCCGAACCGGAGACGCTATTTGCGCAGACCCAGCCTGGCGATCAAATCCTGATAACGTACCCGGTCCGTGCCCGTGAGGTATTTCAGCAGGCTGGACCGCTTGCCCACCATCTTCAGCAAGCCGCGACGGGAGGCATGGTCTTTTTTGTGAATCTTCAGATGCTCGGTCAGTTCATTGATACGGGCGGTCAGGATTGCCACCTGGACCTCGACTGACCCCGTATCACCCTCGCATCGGCTGTAGTCCCGGATCAACTCATTCTTGGCTTCTGCCGTCAACGTCATTCGTGATGCAACCTTCTGCCAGCAAACAATTTAACATCAAGCAGCAATCGGCCCAAGCCCACCGCCGCCAGCTTCACCAAACCTATAGGCCCAATACCCTAACGCGCTTGGGGATTCTCTGCAATACCCCACCCAACAAAGTCCAAAGTCCCTGGTCCAAAGTCCAAAGTCCGACGCATGGGTGGCCCACCGCTT
>JAGLWJ010000130.1 GCA_023133475.1 Phycisphaerae bacterium
AACCACCTCGAAAGGTCATCGGGCAAATCGTAACGTTATCGAGGGTGGTTCTTGACCATGCCACCCGCCGACCTACAAACTGCGGAATTAACCACCCTCTAATATAATCTCTTGTGAATCATGCACTTGCTGATCGTAATGTCCTTTGGGTTGTTGATCTGGCGAACCGGTCAGCAACCGTTTCCCGTGCTGGTTGGCCAGCCGGTGTGGTCGGTGGTGGTGGTTGTGTTGCAGATTCCGCTCTGGTGGGTTGCAGGGCGGATGTGCTCTGCCTATGCCCTGCGACGGCTGCGAAACCCGACCGATGGCATGGATGCGGGGCAAGTTGCCTACCACCGCACCTCGCTGCTGCTGCGGATTCTGATCTTCGCGGGGTTTGCCGCCGAGCTTTTTCTCACCCGATGGGCTAACACGGTCGAAAACCTGAAGCCGATCTCGGGGTGGCCTGGGATCGCCGATCTGATCATCCTCAGCCCCTTGGTGATTGCTCTGGTGGCGATGTGGCATGGTCAGTTCCCTATCGATCAGGCCTTACGCGAGCGGATGACGAAGCTGCACAAATTGGACGACATGCTAGGCCCCCAGGTATGGACCTGCCGCGAGTATCTCTCGTTCAATGTTCGCCACCAGATACTGATCGTCGGCGTGCCCATGAGCATCATTTTCCTGGCCTACCGGATTTGTGAGCATTATCGATCCGGGCTGGTGGAGGCATTGTTGTTCTCCTGGGTTCCGGATGCGATCCTCGGTTTGGTCGTGGTGGTGGTTTTCGTATTTTCGCCGGTCCTGCTCAAATCCATCTGGACGACAGCCCCCCTGGAGGACGGCCCATTGCGACAGCGGCTGGAGCGAGCCTGTCGCCGCACGGGGCTGCGTTGCCGGGGCATTTTGGCCTGGGACAGTCACGGAATGATGGTCAACGCGGTGGTGATGGGCATCTTTGCCCGGTGGCGTTATGTGTTGCTTTCCGATGGGCTTCTGGAGGGGTTGAGCGAGGAACAAATCGAAGCGGTTTTCGGCCACGAAGCCGGCCACGTGCGCCACCACCACATGGCGTATTTCTTTCTGTTCGCCCTGGTGAGTGTCCTGTTTGTTTCGGGGATTATGGAGATCGTCGTGCGTTTGTCGCAGGGGCCGACTCCTGTGTGGAAGCTGTGCGATGCAACGCTTGAGGGGATTGGCCTGGGGTTGATGGTGGTGTTTTGGGGCGTTTTTTTCGGCTGGTTATCGCGGCGGTTTGAGCGTCAGGCGGACGTATTCGGGGCTCACTGTGTCACTCCGCCCGCGAGCACATGTCACCATGCGTGCGGGGTTCACCCGGCGGGCGGTCGATCCCCGGCAGCGGGGCATTCGCTATGTGTGGCGGGGGCAACGGTTTTCGTCTCCGCTTTGGACCGGGTGGCGATTCTCAACGGAATCCCGCATGAGCAGCGGAGTTGGCGGCACTCCTCGATCATCAGCCGAATGCGTTTTCTCATGACCCAGGCGGGCGATCCTACGGAGGCAGAAGCGTTCCACCGCTTGCTCACCAGAATCAAACGCACGTTCTGGGTGTTGGCGCTGGTTGGATGTGCCGCCACCGTATCCTACTGTCTATGGCAACCGGATTACCGTGAATTGATCCTCCGCAACACCATCGAACCACTGACAGAAACCTCGCCCGAAATCACGCCCCGGTGATTTCTCTCAATTCCCCATTCCTTTTCGCGCTCCATTTTTTATGAACGCAGAGACGCAGAGAGCGCAGAGAAGAAGGAAGGGAGTGCACCCAACGACAATGTCTCACATCCCCCCATTTTCCATTTTTCATTTTCAATTTTCAATTTTCTCCATTCTCCCCGCTCCCCTTCGGGTCGCCGCTAAACGCCCTGGTGCGGTTGCTACTGTGGGCTTCCACGTCGATGAACCCGTCGTCCACCGGTGAGGCAGAATCCTGCGGGGGTTGAATGAGCACGATGCGTTTCTTGATGTAGTTGGTGACCGCTTTTCGGACCCGGGCACGGGCGGGAGGGATCAGCAACACGAATCCGAAAGCATCGGTGATGACTCCCGGGGTAATCAACACCACTGCCGCCACCAGGATCATCAACCCGTCCACCATTTCTTTGGTCGGCATGACCCCCCGCGCCAAACTCTCCTGAATCCGCGCCATGGTCTTGAACCCCTGATGCCTGGCCAACGCAGCTCCAACCACCCCACTGAGAACGATCAGGGCGATGGTGGGGCCGACGTGGATGGCTCCGCCGATCTTGATAAGCAAAGCTAACTCCAGCAGCGGTATCAGCGTGAACAGTAAGAGCAGTTTTAAGAACATACTCGCCAATTATAGCGTGGTTCCCCTGTTACGGCAGTAGTGGGCTTGTATTACTAACCACGAGAATCCGCATGGGTGTCCCATCCCGTTCCGGATGTCCGCGTAGCAGGCATCCGGACGGGGTGGGGCACCCGCGCAGACGGGCTAGTCCTTATAATAGGGCGTGAGCACCGCCGGCGCGGGCAGCGTATCCAACTGCCAACCCGGGCCACGGATTGTGACGCAACGATTGTAATCATATAGCGTAGTGCTCGAACCGCTGCCTTCGGTGGGATAGTTCCCCTCGCCAAGATTAGGGGCGGGGCGGTAACATCCCTTCATCGTAATCATGGCGGCGTGACCGTCCGCAAACGCCACATCGAAATTAAACGGATTACGGTGCCAACCGGGAATCTCAACCTCGTTGCCTTCAACCCGGTCGGAATAGTCACACTGCCCCTCGGCACTCCAATCACCCCAGAGCCAGGCATAGCGAGACGGCACTTCCTGATAGGCGATGGATGCCGCCGGCGAAGGGATACGCGAAAGCGGCATCAAATAGACCGACTGACTGCGGACGCGATTTGCAATCTCGGTTATACCGTCCACGATCCAGAATGTGTTGGCCACGAAACTGGTGCCATAGTGATCGTAAGCGGTCATCATCTCATCACGGAACGCCCTTTCGTTGCGGTCATGCTTGCCCGTTGATTCGTATAGAAACCCGCCGCCGGCGTACCCGGTGTCCGACGGGCAACGATAGATGGGCAGGTCCAGTTCCTGATCAGCCTTGTAGTTGGCAAAACCGGGGCCCGGATCGGGAACTCCGCCATACGGTGGATTGAAATCCTTGAAACCACCCTTATACAGGGATAAGTTCAACGGCCGGTGGGCCGGCCCGCGGTAGGAGGCAGTGCCGAAAATGGAATTGGCCACCTCGCCATCGGGGGATTGCCCTTTACCCGCTTTACCACCCCACTCGATGGCGCCGGAGGCCTCGGGCAGCACGCTGGTGTCCGGCACCGGGATCATAAGTTCGTTGGGGTCCTCATCCGCGTAGATCAGGCTGGCCTTGGTAAGACCCGTCAAGTTTGCCAGGCAGACTGCTATCTTGGCTTGCTCGCGGGCCTTGCGCAGCGATGGAAGCAGAATCGCTATCAGCAAGGCGATGATCGAAACCACCACTAACAACTCGACAAGCGTGAACGCCTGCGGATGCCACCTATTTGTCATTCTTCTGGTGTTTGTGCGCGCACTCATTGCACTTATTCTCCATTAGACCTAGGAAAATCATCAAAACCTTTGGGCACTTGTGCGGCCGAAGCCGATGCACAAAAAACGTAGCCCAACGCAGTATATGCCGCTACTTCCGGCGTTTGGCCACAAAGACCACATACTACTATTGACGTTTCAGCGGGACTACTACAAAAAAAGGTGGAAAAACTTTGGGCTGTGGTCGGTAGGGCGGGGTTCACCCGCCGTTGGGCATGAAGAAGGCGGGTGGAACCCGCCCTACATTTGTGAACGACTCTCGCCCTCCGCCGTAACGTAGACCGCTCGCCGATCCCCAACCACCGGGCACTCATGCTCACACAAGCCGCAACCGATGCACCGCTCCGTGTCAACCTTCGGCACCTTAAACTCCACATGCAGGGCTGCCGCGTCCCCGGGCATGGGAAGCGGATCAAACACGCCGTCGATCAGGATGGTGTCGGCGTCGTTGCCTTTGATGCGATACTTGCGCGTCAGGCCGGTGCTCCGATTGGATAAGTGCACGTGGTAGCTGGTGGTCTGATCCCCGCGAAACTCCTGCGGGCGGAAGGTGCACGGTGGGCTGACGGATTCGCCCGGTTTGGGATATTCGCGCAAGGTGATGGTGGTGGCGGTGGCGGTTTGCACCAGCTTTCTGCCGTCGCGCAAGAGCAGTTGTTTGTATTCGGAGTAGATGGCTTTGGGCGATACCGGGCAAACCTCTTCGCATACCACACACGGGATGTTCTTGCTCCACGGCAGGCAGCGCCCCACATCGATATGGGCGGTCCCGAGTCTGACAGGCCCTTTATCCGCGAACTTGCCCAGCCCCATTTTCCGCCCCACGCCAAGCTGTTGGATCGCCCCGGTCGGGCAGACCTGCCCACAAGCGGTGCACTGTAACTGGCAGAACCCCATGCGGTAGTTCATCACCGGCGTCCACAAGCCCTCGGGCCCGGCTTCCAACTGGGCCGGCTGAAGCCCGTTCGTCGGGCAGACGCGGATACACTGGGCACACTTGATGCATCGTTCGAGGAACTCCTGCTCCTCACAACTGCCCGGCGGGCGGATCACCTTGCTGGAGAAGTTTTCACCGGCAGAGGCGCTGGATTTAGTCCAGCGGAAGAACAGCAACCCGATCAGGCCGGCTAACACAGCCCGTCGGCGCCGCAGTTCGGGATTGGGCACCTCGTGGGTCTGGTCCGGCAGCAGTGCAAAACGCAGCGCACTTTGCGGGCAGTCCTCGATACAGTTGAAGCAGACGAAGCATTCGGGCATGCGCAGTTGCTTGTGCGGATCGCAGGCCCCCTCGCATGACTGTAGGCACAGGCCGCAATCGGCACACTTGCCCGGATCGCGCTCGATCCGCCAGACTGCAAAGCGGCTCAGCACGCCCAGCAACGCACCCAGCGGGCAGAGCACGCGACAGAAGAACCGCGGAATGACCAGATTCATCCCCACCAGAAACAGAAGGATAAAACCCACCACCCAGCCGCCGACGTGTTCGCCGGGAGCTTCCCGCGAGCGCAACGACCCTAGCGTGGCACCGATCCCCGAAGCCGGCGGCTCGGTCGCCAGCAGAGCCCGGTCCCACTCCGGCATCACCGATATGGTGAAGCTGCGATAGGCCAGGCAGATAGGGTCCAGCAGGCCTATCTGCACATAACCGAACGCCGCCGCCACCAGCATGGCGATCAGGACATAGTATTTCAACGCGAAGATCGGCCGATAGCGGTTCGCCTCGATTCGCTGTTTTGTGGTGCGGGCGTTGAACAGCCAACCGACAAAATGGTGTAGGATTCCGTAGGGGCAAATCCAGTTACAGAAGAATCGGCCTAGAAAGAACGTGGGGATCAGGATCACCAGGCACCAGATCAGACCCTTGTAAAGCGTATGGGTGGCGATGGCAGTTGTGACCCCCACCAGCGGATCGACCTCCAGAAATTTGCTCACCACCCACCTCAGACCGGGCAGTGAGTTTAGCCAACTGAACGTTGTGGTGAAGACGAACAGCAGGAACATCACAAACATGACCGCCTGAACGATGATGCGCACTGTGGTGATTCGCATGAGTAGGGCGGGTTTCACCCGCCTCCTTTGCCGCGGTTACGTTCGATCGGCGGGTGGAACCCGCCCTACACGTTGGTCTCCACGATTTTGCCCTGTCGTTTGTACGTCGTCCAATCGCGCGTGCCAAAACGCCTTGTGTTAACGTATGCTCGGGTGCCGGTTTCGGTTTCGCCGAACTTCTGCTGGGCCAGCTCCAGATAGCGCAGCGCCGCCGGGTCGCGGCCGAGCAGGTTTTCGTAGCACCAGGCGTCGCAGGCCAACTGGTCCACAGCGGCGACGATGGTGTTCATCTGCTTCACGTCGCTGAGTTGCCCGCCGGTGGGGCCGTTGTGCAGCATCACCCGTGTCCCGTCGATGATCATCAACGTCGGGCTCACCATGAGCCCCAGATCGCTGACGATGTCGTGGATGGCCTGGTGAAACTGATTGCGCCGCCCGCCCAACAGCCCATACCAGTTCTTCATCCCCATCGACGCATGGCAGAGGTTATGATCCTTAATCGGCGGGATGCCGATGACCTTGTCCACTTCGCTAAGAGCCCGCCAGAAAATCGGCCAAGTGCCCAGAGCTTCGTGTTTTGTTGGATCGGGTTTATGCGGTGTGCCGTCCGGTTGCGGCGGGCGGATGGCTATCGGATGAAAGTGAACGCTCGCCGGGATCAGCACCTTTGCACCCTCCTCCAACGCCGCCGGGCCGATCCCGGAACGTGCGAAGCAGCTCTCCGGCGACTCGATGGGGTTGTCCGCCACCAGCACCTGCTTGGCACCGGCTTCGTGGCACAAACGCACGACACTGCGCACCACTTGGGGATTGGTGGTCGCCCCGTACCTGGGGGACCGCTCGAATCCGACGTTGGGTTTGAGCAGCACCGTGTCGCCGCGTGACACGAAGCGCCGCAGGCCCACGTCACCGCACAGCCCTGCCACCGCCGCCCGGACCATTCTGTCGATCCGATCCATCCGCCCGCGGGCAATGCTGATTCGCGGTGCGTCAACGGGGTAATCCACCTTGGCGAAGTAGTTGTCGAGTTTTTCCGGTTGTGGTTGGGGCAGACCCGCTTTGCCCGTGGGATCATAAAACCACCACGCCAAACCCGCCGTAGCGCCCGCCGCCGCCAGCGTCACCGCTGTGCGTTTGAGGAAATCGCGGCGGTCCGGAGTTGACCGTAGGGCGGGTTCTACCCGCCGTGGTGCCACTTCATCTTCCATTTCCCATTTCCCATTCGCCGCGCTCCACGCTCCCCTTCGGGTCGCCGCTAAACGTTGCGG
>JAGLWJ010000131.1 GCA_023133475.1 Phycisphaerae bacterium
CCAAGCTCCATCTTACGCCACAGCCTATGTCTCCGTTTGTGAAACAGGGTCACCTTATGGCAGCCTATCGTCGGAGACGCTTGGCCATGCCACCCGTCGTGTGACGATAGCGTTTACTTAATTCGAGTGTACTTGAACTCCATCCTCTTGAACTCTTTCCCGTCCGGCCCAGTCATGTAGAACACCATGGACTGGTGGTCCTTGCCGAGCATCTTCCCTACCCCCCTCATGGGCTGCATTTTGCCGTCGCAGCCTATCATTTCCATTTGCCAGTTCCAGGTTTTGCCGGCTTCATCATAGGTTCCCCAGGACAACTCGATCCCGTTGCGGCTGAAAACGTCGACCCAGCAGCCCTGATACTTCTGCTTCGTGACGTTCCAGGTAGTCAGGCCGTAGCCTTTGAAGGTGCCCCCTTGGCTGGTGGATTCAAACTGGCTGGCCACCGCCCGCCCGTCGAGGATCAGCGTGGTCACTTCGGTGCCGGTGCTGAGTGCCGGTTCACTATCGGGGGTAAACCACATCTTGTGCTCGACCTTCCAGGTGCCCACAAACTGGTGCAAGTGTTTGTGTTCGGGTCCGACTTGCACGGACCCCATATGCTCATGCCCCTCATGCTTGCTGTGGGCATGCTTGTCCTTTTGCCCATGAGGCTTGTGCTCGCCTTCGCCCGATCGAGCGGCGGCCACCCCAAAGCCCAGACTCAAAACCGCAGCCAATACGACAACAGTTTTCTTCATTACAGTTCTCCCTTGTGATTAGTTCTCACCGTTCAGCCCAACGTCGCCGACCAAAGGCAACAGCATAGTGCGGCAGGTGGAACCCGCCCTACGGATTCTATAGCAGCCCGTGCCCTCGCAGTCAATGGTCCACAAGGGTGCCGAGGTGCCGAGCCACCTCCGCCACTTTTTCTTCCAGCAGTTCGTGGGTTTCGGCTTCGAGATTCAAACGCAACAGCGGCTCGGTGTTGGACTTGCGGACGTTGAACCACCAGCGCTCGTGTTCCACCGTGATCCCGTCGAGAAAATCGACTTTGGCGCCCTTGTAGGCCTCCGCCAGGTGTTTGATCGTCCCGTCCTTGTCCTGGTTCTCGAAATTGCGCTCGCCACTTTGGGCGTAGCGGCGTAGCGGGGCGATCAATTCGCTCAGCGGCTTGTCCGACCGCGTCACCGTGTTGATCAGATGCACCAAAGCCAACATGCCCGAATCGCAGTAGAAGTTGTCCTGGAAGTAAAAATGCCCGGACAACTCACCGCCGAAAACGCCCTTGGAGGACGACAACGCCTTCTTCATAAAGGCGTGCCCGACCCGCTCGCGTTTGGGGACGCCGCCGGCCTTTTTAATCTCCTCGGAAACCACCCGGCTGGAACGTAAATCGTAGACCACCGTGGCTCCGGGGCGGCGGGAGAGGAACTGCGGTGCCATAAGCGCCGTCAACAGGTCGCACGAAATAATCCGAGCCTGTTCGTCGACCACTATCAGCCGATCCGCATCCCCATCGAAGCAGATGCCGAAGTCAGCCCCACTCTGCCGGACATCTTCACGCAACTGCACCAGGTTGGACTCCACCAACGGGTTAGGCTCGTGCACGAACTCGCCGTCGTGCTCGAGATTGATGCAGATCAGCTCCAACTCGGGCACGTCCCCGAACAGGATTGGGACCCATCGGCCGGCCATCCCATTCGATGCGTCCACCGCGATTTTCAGCTTGCGAGGCTTGTCCAGGAACCCGCGGACGAACTCCTTGTATTCGCCCGAGAGGTCCTGTTGGGTGAGTTTGCCCTGCATGCCGGTTTCGTGGCGGGCAATGCTGCGGGTGATGGCGCAGATGTCGTTGAGCCCGGTATCGGCACCGATGGGCACACCTTTTTGGCCGGAGATTTTGAATCCGTTGTAGTTGGCGGGGTTATGGCTGGCGGTGGTCTGCACCCCTCCACAGCACATCAGGTGGTTCACCGCAAAGTAAACCTGGGGCGTGTCGATCATGCCGATATCGACCACGTCGCCCCCGGCAGAGCGAACCCCTTCGATGAAGGCGGCACAGAGTGACGGGCTGCTCTTGCGCATATCCCTCCCGACGACGATGGTGCGAGCCTTGGGGTCGCTACGGTCCAGCCCGCGGAGCGATGCCTGCAGGAATCGTGTGGTGGCGTGCCCGATCTTCCAGGCGATTTCCTCGTTGAGCATGTCCGGGTAGGTTGCGCGGACGTCGTAGGCTTTGAATATTTTGTCGATCATGGTGGATTTCTCATCTTTTTTGCGACCAGCGGACCGCCACCGGCTCTGGCCATCGGTTTTATTGTCGTTGAACCGGCAATCGCGGCAGAGGTGGTAGTTCGCTCGCCGCCGGCCTGCGCATATGGCATCTGATATGAATACCTTCGGCTGATCGGGGCAGAAGCGGTAATACTTCTGAGCCGCCGTCGTATTCTCCGGGTTGTCTGGGGCCATGCCACACCTTCCTCGTCGTTACAATCATCCTAGCATTTTTCCGGCAGCTCGTCACCCACCACCCGGATGCGGGTCCACAGAATGTTTGCGATCCGGCAACACAATAATTAACTCGCCCCCTTCTTTTGCAATAGTTTATTAAGTTCCTTGCGTGCCTTCGTATGATTTGGATTCAACCGCAAAACCGTGCGGTATTGCTCGATGGCTTCGGCGAGCTTGCCTTGTTGGGTGAAAGCGGTAGCCAGATTGCAACGTGCGTCGATATGATCGGGCTGGAGACGCAACGCCGTGGTATAATGCTCGATAGCCTGGTCAAGCTCTCCCTGGGCAGCCAACACATTGCCGAGGTTGCTATGGGCGTTGGGGTTGTCAGGGTCGTACCGCAAAGCCGTCGCAAGACACTCGGCAGCCTTGTCGAACTTCCCCTGCCGCCCCAAAGCCATGCCAAGGTTGTTGTGGGCTTTTGCAAAACGGGGCTTGAGAGACAAGGCTTTGCGAAGGTGCACGATTCCTTCATCGATCTCCCCCAGCCCAACCAAAGCGTCGCCCAAACTGTTATGTGCGATCGCAGAATCGGGTGCTAATCGCAGGATCTCGGTAAAGTGCTTTATCGCATCCGTGGTTTTGCCTTGTTGGTGGTACGCTTTCCCTAGATTGTTGTGTGCTTCGAGGTAGTTGGGCTCAAGCTCCAATGCCTTGTTCCAGCGTGCAATAGCCTCCTGGGTTTTTCCTAGACCGATCAGGGCCATGCCCAGATTGTTATATGCACGCGAATTCTCCGGGCGCTTGTGGACCACGTCGCTCCACATAGCCTGTTTGCTGTGGTAATCTCTATTACGCCGGACCGTTCCCCAGCCCAACCCCGCTCCCACAAGCACCACCAAAATGCCGGCAATCAACCGTGGCGACTGCGACTTGAGCGACAGGCGTACAGACAGATACCCCAAAACCGCTCGGCCGGTGATCACCGCCAGCACCACCACCGCTGCCAGGGGCAAGTACATGCGATGCTCGAATGCGAGGTCCCTGATCGGGATGAAGCTCGACGTAGGCGAAAGAATCAGGAAGAACCACGCCCCCAAAAACCCCAGCCAGGGCTTCCGCCAAAATGCCCACAACGTCCCAACCAAAAGAGCCATAACCACAAGCCCGGGCACAATAATGGCGGTTGCGGCCTCAGCCACCAGCCACCAATAATCCAGACAAAGCGACTTCGGCCAGAACGACAACTTCAGATAGCGCAGTATTACGCCGGGCTGGCTTATAAGGTACTCAAACGGGGTGACGCCCTTGTAAGCGAAGCCGACACGCGATCTTGTGCCCACCGATGGCGCCAAGACGCCCCGGACGATCCCAGAAACCACAAGTATGCCCCAGGTGCCAACCAGGCCAACATACAAACCCCAACGCAGCTTCAACGTCTTGGTGAACGATTTGCCGACAAATACCAGATCATAGAGAAACACGACCACTGGCGCGGTGATCATCACCGCTTTGCAGTTCATCCCCAGAGCACAGGAGGCCACGGCTGCGGCATACCAGAGGGGCCGTCGCGACGAATCCACCCCACGAACGAGGCAGTAGAGCGTCACCAGATAAAACAGCCCCATCATCGACTCGGCTCGCTGCACGATGTAGGTGACACACTGGGTCTGAAGCGGGTGAACCAGCCACAACAAAGCCACCGTGAAGGCGATGCCGGTGGCAGCCCGGTGATAGGATTCCCGAAACGCCTCGCGTAGAAGGGTGCGGCGGACGACGCCGAACAGTGCAAAACCCGCCAGTACGTGAACACAAAGATTGAATGCGTGATATCCCCAGACATCCAGCTTGCCAAAGGCATAGTTCACGGCAAACGACAGCTCCACAAGGCCGCGACGGAACCACAAGAACCGCCAGATGAAATCGAAATCACGGATGCGCGAGTTTTCGACAATGCTGTGCTTGTCGTCAAAGAGGAACACGCCCGAGAAGCTGTTAAGGTAGACGATAACCCCTGCCACAACCAGAAGCCCAAGAGCAAGCAAGCATTTCCTGCTCTCTGCACCAACCTCATCCCGATCGCGGTCCAGGAGTGGTGGCTGTTTGCCGGCCGGTGGTTGCCTGCCGGCCGATGGTTGCCTTCTCTTTACTTTGCCATTGCTCACGAACCTACGTCCTGGCCCATGCTGTCGTCGGCAAGGTTTTCCTCGGAAACACCTCGCCGAAGCCCCAGGCTCAACAACGCCGGCAGCAGCAGAAGGGTTGCCGCCAGGCATCCCACGATGCTCAGCACCACCAGCCCGCCTAAGCGGGCGTTGGCCGGCACTTGCGACAGCATCATAATGCCGAACCCCAACGCCACCGCCACAGCGTCGATGAGCACTGCGGGACCGGTATGTGTCACCGCGTCGGTCAGTGAAGCCTCCCGCGCTTGTCCACGAGAGCGGGCCAAGCGGTAACGCTCCAGCAGGTGGATGGCGTAGTCCACCCCGATCCCCAACGTCATACCGGCGAACATCGAAGTAGCCACCCCCAACGGCATGCCCACCAGGCCCATCACCGCGAAGTTGATCAGCACCGCCAGCGCACAAGGCAGCACCGCAAGCACCCCAAAAATCAACGAGCGGCTGAGGATCGTGGTCACCACCAGAATCCCTACCAATGAGACCAGCAGCGAGCGCACCTGGGTGCTGACGATGGCCCGGATCAAAGTCTGGCTGACCGCCACGTCGCCAGCGAAAGCGAGCGTAATGCCCTCCGGGCGGAGATGCTCACGCTCGTAGGCGCGGATGTCGTCCATCAGCCGCTGAGTGTCCACATAGTTGGCGTTCTTCATGAACACCGAAATCAGGCAGCGCGCGTACTTAGTGTCAATAATCTGTCGCAGACGGTCTTCGCCACGGATGCGGCGGTAGTCGTTCCACAGCAATTCCAGTTCGTTGGTCTGGTCCGGGATGCTGCGTTTGGACTCCTTGCGCAGCTTCATGAAGCGGGTGGTGGCGATGTAATCCGCCGGGCCTATGACCCCTCCGACCGCTTCCTCGGGATGGTCTTCGAGAAACGCCTCCAGCTTGTCGATCTGCCGCACCACCTCGGGCAGCATCAGACGTTGCGGCGTGATCTCGTATCCGAGCTTCTCGCCGGGCTTGAGGCGGATGATGGACTTGACCAGGGTATGGCTTCGCGGGGTTTCGATCACGATGTGGTCACCCTCGCGGGTGGCGTTTTTGATGTACGATTTGCGGGACTCCCACGTCCGGCGTCGCGGGTGGTATTTCTTTTTCCTGGGTTTCGCCTTGGCTGTCGGGCTGCCCACCCGCTTGAAGTGGACCCGCCGGCCAATCAGTGCGGCTGGGTCCTCGACAAGATCGCCGGGAAACTGGAACTTATGTGTGCCCACGGCTTTAGGTTCCAGTTCGCCGCTGATCAACTCATGCCCGGTGTCCACGCACACCAGCAGCATATGTGTGCCGAGGAAGCACTCGTTAAATTTCCGGGTGGCTTGGTGGAACTCGCTATCTGGGGCGAACCCGTCGATCCAACTGTCCTGGACGAGCATCTGGCGCACTCCCAGCGGAGCCAGCACCGCCACAACCACCGCCACAAGCAGCACCACAAACCGCCACCGCACCACCATCACCCCACACCGCGCGAAGAACCGTGCCAAAAGTGTGGGTCTGGCTTCGGTTTCCACTCCACGCCGCCGGGCCAGGCGACGCGGGTTGAGCATCGCCAGTTGGGCAGGTATCACCGCCAACGACCAGAGCATGCAAAAGATGATGCCCACAGCCGTAAACACGCCAAAAACCTTCACAGGCCCCAGCGGGGACAGGGCAAAGGACAGAAACCCCACTGCCGTGGTAAGCGAGGTTTTGACCACCGGCCGCCACATCTCTGCCATCGCGATCCGTAGCGAATCGAGGTGCTCCTGCTCGGGGTGCTCGCGTAGTTCGTCGACGTAGCGGCTGAAGATGTGTATCTCGTCAGCCACGCCGATGGCGGTCAGGATCACCGGCAGCACGGCGATGGTCAGATAGACTGGAACCCCGAACCAGCCCATCAGCCCAAAGACCACGATCAAACATGCCCCGACCTCCATCATGGGGAGCACCGCCGCCGCCATCCCGCGGAAACCAATCCAGAACACCACCATCATGATCGCGATGGCCACCGGCACTAGGCCGATGCGTTGTCCGATCAGCAAGCGTAGTTCATAGAGGCTTTTGGGGACTCGCCAGGGCATCTTGCCCTCGCGTCCGATGCGGTGTCCCAGCACGAACTCGGGCACGCCGAGGTCTTCGAGGATGTGGGTGCCCAAAAGTGCCTCCGCCACCGGTGCGCCGATGACGTGGATTTCTTCGGGCACCTCGCCCAGGCTGGCGACGATCTCCTGGATTTTCGTATACCGCTCCACCCGGCCGACGCCGCCGGGCACCCCTACCAGTATCGAGGCGGCATCGTCGTCGGAAGCAATGAC
>JAGLWJ010000132.1 GCA_023133475.1 Phycisphaerae bacterium
GATGTGCAATGCCGTGCTCGTGGCAGTAGGCTCGCACCACCGCGATGCCCAGCGAGATGAGGGCAGATTCGCGGGGAGTGTCCACCTCGGACTTGGGGAGCACAGGCCAAGTGTCCGGCGAAGTTGCCATCCCTCGTTCAACGGCTTCGGCAAGCTGTTTGACTCCCGCGTTGGAAATCTGCAACCCCCGCAACCCGCGGATTTGCTTGGGAACCGTCCATTGGTGACGGGCGATCTCCACCAGCAAATGGTCCTTGACCAACACCCGCGCCGGGCGGTTGAACTGCCGACCCATCGCTTCACGAGCTTTGAGCAACTCGCGTGCGATGGCCAGCCCCTGCTCGCCCAGAGCACCAACACCCTTCAGGCGAAAGACCTTGGCTTCGTCGGACCTCTGGTATCTCCCGGGCTGCTCGAAATGTTTGAACTCCTCTTTGGCCCAACGCACCCGCCTCTTTCTCTGCAACTTGTGGACAATGGCGCGGTGGGCTGCCGGAAGAAAGGCTACGTCGTCAATGGCGTACTGAATCTGTGCGTCGGTCAAAGGCCTGCGCCGCCAGTCGGTCAGGGTTTGGGATTTGTGCAGCCGTGCCCGGCAAACCGCTCGAACCAGCTTCAGCAGGCTCATGGGATAGTCCAACCCCACCAACCCGGCAGCAATTTGCAAATCAAAAACGTTCCGCGGGATCCGCCCGGTTCGCTGAACACACAGGCTCAGGTCTTCCGCCCCGGAGTGCACGATCTTCTCGATTTGCGGGTCAGCCACCAAGTCCCAGAACTTGCTGTCGTCCACCTTCGCTATCGGGTCGATCAATGCCACCATCGACTCGGTCGCCACCTGGATCAGGCATATCTCGGCTGCGTAACTCTCTTCCATAACGAATTCGGTGTCGAAGGCAAAGCGTTCGGCTTGCCGGAGTTCGTCGAGCACAGCCTCAAATTGAGGCGGGCCGGTCACCAGGATCGGTTTTATCTCCACAGCGACGGGTTTTGCTGGAAGAGTACTGCTCTTATGCTGCTTTTGTTCCACGTAACGCCTGACTCAGACCCGAGGTCTGCTGTGGACGAGCTTAGGCACCCGCTGATCCGCGCAAACCATACCACCTCAGCAGCATAGAAGCCAGCCCTACTCGATTTTGATGGAACCGTTGCTGGTTTTGATATGGAGGGTCTTCTTTCCTCCGCGCAGGGAACCGGTGAGGCTGTTTTTCTTGATTAACGCCTCGTCAAGCTGACTGTCGCAATGGATGCGCCCGTTGGAGGTCGAGCAATCGAGTTTGGCTGCGACGCTATCCGCCAGCGTCACCCCGATGCCGCCGTTGTGAGAGCATATCTCCCCTTCCACGTCACCGTCGGCTTCCAAACGAGCGCTGATACGCCCGTTATGCGTGTTCAAGTCGACCTCCGTGGCGGAGGTAGTAACACTGATCGACCCGTTATGGGTGGTGGCCTCCAGCCGTGCTCCGGATGTTTTGGCGGTTATCTCGCCGTTGTGACTGGTCAGCACCCCGTCGCCGGTGAGCCCACTGACCTCCACGTCGCCGTTATGGGTGTGCAGACGCACGTTGAAAGCAGGAGGAAGCTCGATGTCATAGTTGACCCTGGCACGCCAGGCGGGCTTCTTGGGCGTCTTCCAGTCCCAGGAGACCTGGATTTCGTCACCTTTACGTTCGGCTGTTACTACGACGGCATCGAGAGCAGCCTGGGCGTCAGCCTTGTCGGCCCCCCCAGCACGGACATCGGTCTCAACAGTAACCTTGTTGCCATGGTCAGCCACCCCAGTTACGTTCTGGTGCCCATTATGGGTGGCGGCTACCAGCTTGGTGGCGGTCTCGACCTCGATTTCGTAGTGCCCCTGCCGGGAAATCCAGGCAGCCGGCTCCCTGGGGCACCCGGTGATACCCGTCAGCACAAGGGCGGCCAACAACACAATTCGATGATAGGAAAGCATACCGTTCATTTATCTACTCCTTAGTATGGCATCGCTAGAATCAGTACCGCGACCGTTAGGGAGCGGCCATCCCTATTGCAGCCGCGCTTCAACCTGCCCCACCTTGCTCACTCCGCACCGGACGCAACCGCCGTGGTTGCATCGTAGCTCCGGACAATCACGTCGCCGAAATTGGTGAGCAGATCGAACACAGGTGTGCCGGCTCCGCCGAAATCCGCCTCAAAATAACGACCGCGATGACGTAGACGTTCCGTGGAAATGTTTTCCAGGTTCAGGCTGAGCGAACCGAAATCAGTTTGGGCAACGAACCGCCCCTGGCGGCCCGACGGCACACGCACCAAGACATCTCCAAAATCCGTGCAGACCCGCACATCGTCGGGGTTGTCCGCCAATAGCTCGAGATCGACGTCGCCGAAGTCCGTACGCAGCTCAATTTCTCCCCCTGCCTTCGCCCGGATGTCACCAAAGGCACTCTTGAGAACGAGACCACTCTTAAAGTCATAAGCTTCCACATCCCCGAAACCACTGCTAACCTCGAGGAGCAAATCCGGCGGTGCGACGATGTGCCACTCCACTGCGTAGCTGCGCAGGTTGTTCCCGCCCGGATGCCGGGTCGAGGCGATCACCGTGCCCGGCTCACCTTCTTTCGGAGCCAGGCTGACCTCGATTTGCGTCAAAGCCGCCCGGGCGGCACCAACCGTTGCCCCTCGACCGGTTTTGGTGATCTCGGCCCGAACCGCGTCGGCGGCAGGGTCAGCCTGGACCACGACGTCGCCGAACCGGTTGTGCACCACCAGTTTCCGTGCGGGAACCGGCGTGGTCAGCGTCAGGTTCTCCTCGCTACGAAATGGTGTGCCGCAACCTGCGGTCGTTAAACCCAAACCACAGGCTAACAAACCACAGGCCATCGCTCCGAGTCGGGCCGGAATTTTGCCGGATTGAACTTTTCCACGGTAGTGGGTCGGCATGATTGTGATCCTCCTTGTAATTCACCGTTGACCGCAGCCGCAAGGTACATCCTGAAGCACTCAACTACCATGGGGTTCGCTTATCAATCTCCACTATTTGGGCGTTTACACACAAACAGACACAAAGCGGGTGTGGAGTGAGGGATGGATTGGGGTTATATTCCCGCTGAAGCGTTTTGAGTGGGGGTTGATTGCGTTTTTTCAGGGACCCGTCAATGCGGAAGTCCGTCGCCTTGTGGTTGAACGTCCTTGTGCCCGGGGGCGGGCTTATCCTGCTTCGCCGCGAATGGTTGGGGTTGGTTTTAGCTTTGCTGTTCTGTCTATGTGTTCAGATCGGCCTGTGGGGGATGTTCATCGTGCCGGCGTCCATTCCTGGTTGGGTAACGAGTAGCGCCCTGTTCGGGGCGGTTCTGGTCTGGATTTGCGCACAGTACACCCTGGTTCTCCGCCTCCGGCAGGCGTTCGGCCCCGGCATCGAGCGCCAGATCGTGCATCTTTGCGAATTGGCAAAGCGTGCCGTCGCCAGTGGGGATTACGCCAGGGCAGAAGAGTTTCTGGAGGTCGCCCTGACACTCAATGACGAGGACCCCCATGTCAATACGCTCTGGGCCCAACTGATGACGGCTTTGGGGCGGTTTGACAGGGCTCGACCGGCCTGGGTTCGTGTGGTGCAGTTGAGCGAGGAGGGTTTCGTGAAGCGTCAGGCAGTTGAAGCCCTCGCCGCCTTGCCCTGATTCTGCCAAGTTGTCGATTCAAGCGTTGAAATCGCGGGCGTCTGTGGTTAGGTTGTACGTTTGAGTTGTCGAGTCTTTTGGACATTTGGAGACGAACGTCATGGAGTCTTCTTCCGAGCCCAAACCCATTATCACGGTCGGGCAACACATCCAGGAAAGCCAGCGAGCCTACCCCACCGCCACGGGCGACTTCAGTTGGCTGTTGGACGCCATCACCCTGGCAACCAAGATTATCGAGTCGAATGTGCGGCAAGCCGGTATCCGAGACGTGCTCGGCGGGACCGGTTTGTCCAACGTGCAGGGCGAGCTGGTCCAAAAACTGGACCGGATATCCAACGACACCATCGTGCGTTGCCTGGGCTATCGAGACAACGTCGGCATTATGGTGTCCGAGGAGGACGATGAGCCGATCGTAGCCCGGGACATGGGCGAGCGGGGCAAGTACATCGTGCTTTTTGACCCGCTGGACGGGTCCAGCAACATCGACGTGAACGTATCGATCGGGACGATCTTTTCGATCATGCAGCGTCGGGCCGACACGCCCAAGAGCAATGCGCCTTTGTCCGAGTGTTTGCAGCCGGGCATGAATCAGGTGGCAGCCGGATATGTGGTCTACGGCAGCAGCACGGTAATGGCTTACACCACCGGTGATGGCGTGCACATGTTCACGCTTGACCCGTCATTCGGAGCCTATGTGCTGACCCGCGAGAACGTCAAGATGCCGCCGGAAGGGAAGATGTATAGCGTTAACGAAGCCTATCGCAGCACCTTCCCCGAAGGCTACCAGCGGTATCTGGAATGGGCCAAAACCAAAGAGGCCGGCAACTACAGCCTGCGATACATCGGGTCGCTGGTGGCGGACTTCCACCGCACCCTGCTGCGTGGCGGGGTGTTCCTATATCCCCCGACAGGCCAACAACCCCAGGGCAAGCTTCGTTTGCTGTACGAAGCCAACCCGCTGGCGTTTATCGCCGAGCAGGCCGGCGGAGCCGCCTCGGACGGGCAAATGCGAATCCTCGACAAATGCCCCGACACTCTACACCAACGCACCCCGCTAATCCTGGGCAGCAAACATGAGGTCGAAAGGGTATTGAGCTTCGTGGATTGATCGCTTGTCGAGCAGTTCACCACGACGAAGGCGGGTGAAATCCGCCCTACAACTGATTGCCCGGTTGCCATACGAGAGGACGAAGTTATGCCCGCCGAACAGCGGTCGGAAGGAAAGATTTGTAGGGTTTGTGGGGAAGATTGCTCGACTCGACCGCGCACCAAAGATCGTGCCGGGCACTACTACTGCACCCCGTGTTACGAGCAGGCCCGGCGGCGCAAAGCCGCACGTGCAGCCGGAAAAACCGATCCCCCACCACGTCCGAAAACACCTGCGGGTGATAGCAGTTTGAACCTGCTTACCGCAATCGCCGAGCAGGAGGCTACCGCGTCGGCGCTTCCGATTGAGCCGGTCTCCTGCAAAGGCTGCGGCGTCCCCGTGCAACGGGGGACGGTCATATGCACCCGATGCGGATACAATCTGACCACCGGGCAGCGCGTTTCGGCGGCAATCCCCAAACGTGCCCGGGGCACCAGTGGAGGTGTCGGGAATATCTCCGCAGTGTTGACAAAGCCGTGGTTTGCGTTCGTGGGGCCTTTGGTTGTTTTCGGGATACTGTTCGCGGCGGCCTGGACGGACGAGGAACTGGCAAGTCTCTACCTGATCCCGCAAACTCTCTTCTGCTCGGTCATCGGAATTGCCGTGCTCGTCCAGGCTTTCCGTAATAGTGTGGGCAGGGGGCTCCTTTCCCTCTGCGTGCCATTCTACCAGATATATTTCGTGTTCTCCGTGAATGACAGCCCGCATCTCAAGGCCTTCTATGGGGTTGCGATACTGGTCACGATCGGGAGTTTGGCTTTCGGTGGCCCGGGGATGCCTTCGGGGTATTGACTGTTGTGGATTGCGTGCCGGCCCGGGTCATTCATGAATGCAGAGTTGAAGAGAATAAGTAGGGTGGGTGGAACCCACCAACCGGTATGGTGGGCTCCGCGAAGTTTCACCCGCCGTATGACGATAGCGTTTACTTAATTCGAGTGTACTCGAACTCCATCGTCTTGAACTCTTTTCCGTCCGGCCCGGTTATGTAGAACACCATGGACTGGTGGTCCTTGCCGAGCATCTTCCCTACCCCCCTCATGGGCTGCATTTTGCCGTCGCAGCCCATCATTTTCATTTGCCAGGTCCAGGTCTTGCCGGCTTCATCATAGGTTCCCCAGGACAACTCGATCCCGTTGCGGCTGAAAATGTCGACCCAGCAGCCCTGATACTTCTGCTTCGTGACGTTCCAGGTAGTCAGGCCGTAGCCTTTGAAGGTGCCCCCCTGGCTGGTGGATTCAAACTGGCTGGCCACCGCCCGCCCATCGAGGATCAGCGTGGTCACTTCGGTGCCGGTGCTGAGTGCCGGTTCACTATCGGGGGTAAACCACATCTTGTGCTCGACCTTCCAGGTGCCCACAAATTGGTGCAAGTGTTTGTGTTCGGGTCCGACTTGCACGGCCCCCATAGGCTCATGCCCCTCGTGCTTGCTGTGGGCATGCTTGTCCTTTTGCCCATGCGGCTTGTGCTCGCCTTCGCCCGATCGAGCGGCGACCACCCCAAAGCCCAGACTCAAAAACGCAGCCAATACGACAACAGTTTTCTTCATTACAGTTCTTCCTTGTGATTAGTTCTCACCCTTTAGCCCAACGTCGCCGACCAAAGGCGACAGTTTTAACCCGCATTTCTCACAAGGGGG
>JAGLWJ010000133.1 GCA_023133475.1 Phycisphaerae bacterium
AGCGCGTAGAAGGAAGCGTGAAAAATGGAGAAAACGGCGTAATCACAATTGTAGGGCGGGTTTCACCCGCCGTTGTGGCATCGCGCGGCGGGTGGAACCCGCCCTACATCCATTCTCCATTCTCCGCGCTCCTCTTCTCCGTGCTCCCCTTCGGGTCGCCGCTAAACGTTGCAGACTTGTCGCCGCTAACCCGCATGTACATACAACGACAATGTGGCACTGGTGTGACAGTTTCGATGAACATACCGCCCACCCTCAACCGGGGCAAAAAACGATCCAGAAAAATCACCATCCGAGACCACGCCGACGCCGGCCCAGGATGATGACTCACCACGCTTCGCCCCCTTTCCTGCCCGGCAGCGACTGTAGGACGGGTTTCACCCGCCTTCCGCACTGTGGCAGGTTTCACCCGCCTTTTTTCCTGCCCGGCAGCCAACTCGTAGGAGTAGGCTTCGTCGAAGAAGAGCAGAAATGCCCACACCTGGATTCGTTGCACCCGCCTCACCTCGCCGACTCCACGAGCCAGCCAGAGGTATTCCGTCACGTCCACCCACGGGCCCCAGCGAATGCGGATACGCATGTCCAACACCAGACGCAAACACGCCTTATAGGGCACGCCGTCGACCACGATGTCTTCGTGGCCTTCTACCCGGATGGATCGCTTCATCTGGCCGACCCGCAAACGATGACCCCAGCGATTGAATATGCGGAGAACACATTCCCAACAGAGTTCCGTATCTGAGCAAACCGATTCCGGCAGGTAGACCAGCGGCGGATCGAACTCCAGAAACAAACCCAACCAGCGATCCTTGCCCGATGTCGGCCAATCCAGATAGCGATCCGGCTCCGCCTCCCCGGGTCGGGTGAGATACGGTTTCAGATCGTCGATCTCACAGCCCACGAACACCCCTTCACGCTGCGAGCCGGTGGTGACCAGCCGATGGTAGGGAGTGACCGGCTCCTCGGGCCTTCGTAAATCGCTACGCAGGTAGACTCGGCGATGCGACGTCAGCCCGGAAGCGTAATCAGCCAGATTAAACGTGATCGTTGTTTGGGCATCACGCACCGACTCCATCGAAGGCCGCCAGGCTTGTGCACATCCGGTCATGAGGATGAGAACACCGATACCCGCCCGGATTGCCCGGAAAACTCGTCGCATGTCCACTAATTCGGGCAATCAGCCCAAAATTCGCCAGTGAATGGAAATTCCAACCCGCCTTTTTGGCTGAATCAGTGCAGCTTCCTGTAGGGTGGGTGGAACTTCGCGGAGCGAAGTGCAACCCACCGCGCCGGTTGGTGGGTTACACCTCGCTCCGCGAGGTTCCACCCACCCTACAAGGCTCAGTGCCCGCAGGGCTTGGGCACTGAGGGTGACGGGATGTTCGGGAACACCGGGCTTAGGTCGTCGGCCATCACTCGCCCGTCCCCGTTGATGTCACAACGTTCCGTGGGAGACGCCCCGGCTGTCGGGATCATCGGGAAGATCGGGCTGAGGTCGTTGGCCATCACTCGCCCGTCGTTGTTCACGTCGCCCACCTGGATCATGTACTGAACAGTGAAGCTCCCCATACCAGCCCAGCCGCCGACGTGGCGAACCGCGATCCATGTCTTGTTGCTCAGCACAGTGCCCTCGTCGGTGATCACCAGTCTGTAAGTCGGCTCCTCCACCGTGAAGCTGAACCCACTGGTGGACATATCAGGCCCATAGGCTCCTTCGGCCAACAGCTCCTGAATCAGGATGTCCCCAGGCTCGGGAGCCTCGAGGTCGGCGGCAAACGTCAACACAATGACATTACCGGCTGAGCGACACAGGCTCTCCTCATGGCTGGGGACACTCTCGATCAGTTGTACAGGCTGAAACTCATAGGCGCCCATGTCCACGATATTCCCGTAGCCTGAACAGGGGACACCGGTGTTCTCTGTGCTTGGATCGTCCACAAAGCGGGGATAACCATCGAGATCGACCGGCGTGCGTTCGGTCGTGTTGCCATCACCATCGAGGTCGGCGACGTCGGCAGGGACAGCCGCGTTTTTTCCCGCATCAATACAAGGCGAGTTGGATGCAAGCCGCAGATCGTCATCCTCGGTGCCGGGAACATCGTCAGGCCCATCGGGATCAACAAACAGCGGGTCGGCGTTACTGTTGCCTTCGCCAGTCCAACCGTTTTGGACGCAACTGTAGGTGACCACCGGCGAGCTACTAAGAGCATATATCTGATCACCGGAAAGTGCTTCGTTGTCCCATAGAATGCAATTGGTGATCGTCGGGTTGCTGGAATCACAATGGATCCCGCCACCACGGTAGTCCGCCGTGTTGGCTATGATGGTGCAGTTGGTGATCGTCGGGTTGCTGGAATCGTAACAGCAGATGCCGCCGCCGCCATGGGCATTAGACCCACTTGCCGTGTTGCCCGTGATGGCGCAGTTGGTAATCGTCGGGTTGCTGGAATCGCGACAATAGATACCGCCACCGTTGGCATAAGCCCCACTTGCCGTGTTGCCTGTGATGGTGCAGTTGGTGATCGTCGGGTTGCTGGAGTTCCAACAGTAGATGCCGCCACCGCCACCGTCGTCGTCGTCCGCCGTGTTGCCTGTGATGGTGCAGTTGGTGATCGTCGGGTTGCTGGAATCGTAACAGCAGATGCCGCCGCCGCCATTGGCATTAGACCCACTTGCCACGTTGCCCGTGATGGTGCAGTTGGCGATCGTGGGGTTGCTGGAATCGTAACAGCAGATGCCGCCACCTTTGGCATAAGCCCCACTTACCGTGTTGCCCGTGATGGTGCAGTTGGCGATTGTTGGGTTGCTGGAGTCGTCACAGTAGATGCCGCCGCCGTCGTAGTTCGCCGTGTTGCCCGTGATCGTGCAGTTGGCAATCGTTGGGCTGCTGGAGCCATAACAGTAGACCCCGCCACCGCTGTCTGCGCTCCCATTCGTAAGTGTAAAGCCGTCCACCACCGACGTTGCAGTTTCGAGGCGGTGAAAATAGAAGGCACGTCCATCATTCTCGCAGTCGATGGTGCAGGTGTCCGGCCCATTCGCGCTGCGCAGAGTGAGGACCTTACCGCGGAAGTTCAGATTCTTGTTCCCGGAGCCGGTGTAGGTGCCGTCAGCCACCTCAATCTCATCATTCTCGTACAGGCTCACCGCGTCGATCGCGTTCTGAATGGTAGCCTTGGGGCCATGCTGCCCGTCCCAGACCGGGGCCAAGCCATCCCAGGCGTCGTTACCGGCTAAATCCACATAGAATGCACGGGGAGCCAGCCAGGGATTGCGGCTCATGACGTATTCGCCAAGGTTATTCAAACCGTCGCCATCATTATCGTCCAGGGGATTGCCTGCGGTGGGTGATTCGAAGTAATACAGTTCCCACCAATCCGGGAGGCCGTCGTCATCGGTGTCCAGAAACTCGTCGGCGCCCATGTCGACGAGACCGTCGTCCCCCCGTAGCTCACCATCGATGTCAACCTGCCCGTTGTAATCGCCATTCGGATCGCCGCTGTCCTGGCAGGGTGAACCCGTCTGCAAATGAGTGCCGTCGCGAGTCAGCAGCGGGTCGTCCGTGATGTTCTCCTCGCCATTGCCTGTCCAACCATCCTGGATGCAACTGTAGGTGACCACCGGCGAGCTATTTAAAACAGATATCTGAGCACTGGAAGAGGCTGCGTTGCCCCACACGATGCAATTGGTGATTATCGGGTTACAGTAGCGAGACAAGATGCCGCCACCATTATTAGCCGTATTGCCCATGATGATGCAGTTGGTGATCGACAAGTTGCTGGTGGAACAGTAGATGCCACCACCCTCATTGCTCGCCGTGTTGCCCCTGATGATGCAGTTGGTGATCGTCATCGCCGGATTGCTGGAGGAACAGTAGATGCCGCCACCATTACGGCTCGCCGTGTTGGCTGTGATGATGCAGTTGGTGATCGTTGGGCTACCGCTGTTGTTGTATATCCCGGCCCCATCGCCCTTCGAGGAGGAACCGTCGGCATTGCCCCCGGTAATTGTAAAGCCGTCGAGTATAGCTGTTTCGTCCGTGTAGGAGCCGGTTACCACGTGGTAGCTGTTTTCATCGTAGTTGATGAAGCCCGGGCTGTCGTCAATGTTCAGATCACCGCTGAGGATCGTTTCGTAGAGGCGGATATTCCGTTCGTCCGGATCAGGCTCGCCGCAGCCGGCATAACCGCCGTACAGCTCCACACCGCTAATCAGTTGGAAAGTGGCTGAGCGGCTGCCCTCCTGTTCGGCTGGGTTGTAGGTTCCGCCCGCCACGCGAATCTCGTCCCCAACTTCCGCACCGTTCAATGCCTCCTGGAGGTCTACGAATGCGGTGGCCCAAGTTATACCGTCGCCGCCGGGGGGGGCGACGTCGTCCACGTGGATCGTCGCCCCGCCAGCCGGTCCGGCAGCCCAGAGAACGCAAGCCACCACACACCACACCGTCTGTGAACATACACACTTTGCAAACTGCATCGCTGCTCTCCTTTCACCGCGCCAATGCCCTTGGGCATGGCAAAGAACCCCAATAAGACGTAGCCCCAACCCGATCGTAGCTGATCGGGACTCCCGTGGCAGGTTCCACACCTCTCCTGCCCTGCGGACACCGTGATCATACCAGTGGCTGATGATGCGTTCAAGATGCGAGCGGCAGTCGAGTAGGGCGGGTTTCACCCGCCTTCTCCAATCGAATGGCGGGTGGAACCCGCCCTACGCCGTTCAGTGCCCGCTGGGCTTGGGCACTGAGGGCGACGGGATATTCGGGAACACCGGGCTGAGGTCGTCGGCCATCACTTGCTCGTCGCCGTTGATGTCACAACGTTCCGTGGGAGACGCCCCTGCGGTCGGGATCATCGGGAAGATCGGGCTGAGGTCATTGGCCATCACGCGCCCGTCGTTGTTCACATTGCCTATCTGGACCATGTACTGAACAGTGAAGCTCTCCACCCCAGCCCAGCCGCCGACGTGGCGAACCGCGATCCAGGTCTTGTTGCTCAGCACAGTGCCCTCTTCGGCGATCATCAGCACGCGCGGGTATCCGTTGGCGTCATCCTCCACCGTGAAGCTGAACCTGCTGGTGGACATATCAAGCCCATAGGCTCCGTCCGCCCACAACTCCTGAATCAGGATGTCCCCAGGCTCGAGAGCCTCTTGCCATGATTTCGAGGTCAATCAGTTTCGGGTGTTGCTCTCGGCTACGGCGTACGTTCTGGTCGAGCTGTTGGGTCCGGCGTATCCGCCGCCGCGGTCTGTCTGAGTTGGCGTCGTACTCCGAAAGGAGGTGGTTGGCCCCTGATGCTCCAACCGACCGGTTTGCTGACCTCCCGCCCCCACAGACGGCGGGTAAAACCCGCCCTACACCGGCAGCTTACTTTTCCCAACAGACCACTACAGCTCTTGCGGCAACCGTCGCCTCCAGAGGGATGCTGTTGGCTGGGAGAAGCGCCTCGAACTTCCTGTTCTCTCGTGACGGCACGTCGAGAACCTCGACCATGGGGTTGGTGGCCCGCACCCGGCCTGCCTCATCTCGCAACTCAACGACCAGGATTACAGACGATGCTAAGCGCGTGCCATGGTTGACCAACACGCCTTTGACAATGCACCCCGTCTCCGCCATTTCCCAGGTCACCTCCTTGACCGTCAGGTCGGCGGTGTCGCGGTGCGCCGCCTCGTCAAAGGAGGTCTCACGAACACGCCGGGCGACATGGGCCGCAATCGTCCCGATAATCACGAGCGACAACAGCAAAACCTTCACGCGACGATTCATCTTCATAATTATCTTCATCAGTAGTATGGGTTCGACACGTTGGGCTGCGTTGTCACCCCCTCCCATTCCGGGCGCTCCCCAACGTCAAACGGGAACACCCGGAGCAGTTCTGCATGACCGTCGAGAAACGCAGCGTTTGCCCACACATGGTTCGTCTTACGGCGATGCCAGTGTGCCTTCGGATGAGCCGCTATGGAGGGCATGGCCCGATGAATCGGCAGATCGCCGATCACCACCTTCTTACTTGGGGACGGGAACAAAGTCACCTGGAGCGGCTTGCCGTTGGGCAGCGGTTTGTCCACAAAACTGCCGTAGCAAAAGTCCAGCCCAACCAGCTTGGCCAGGCCCATCGGCATCAGAACCCCAATCCCACGGTTGTATCCGGAGACGTAAAAGTAGCTGGTCCCGTAGAGTTCATAGGCGGTCAATGAAGGCGGGTAGCGCGGGTTCTCGACCCAATAGATCGGCTCACCTTTGTCGCACGGGCACCGGAATAGTTCATGCACATTGCCGACATACGGGTTGAGCAATCGCTCCTCAGCCGGCAGGCCCCCACCGAACATGACCGCCGGCGACCAATCGTTGTCTTTCAAGTCCATCAGGCCCTTTTGGCCGCCCAGTTCGTGCCCCATCGCCAAGGGCACGACATCGCCATGGTCGGCGGTGTAGCCGAAGAAGCCAACCATAATCTGCCGCAGGTTGCTCTGGCACGCGATCACCTTGGCATGATCTCTCGCCTGCCTAAGGGATGGCAGCGAAATGCTTATCAGGATGACAATGATCGAGATGACAACCAGCAACTCGACCAACGTAAAGGCTGTTGACCGTCGTGAGTGTCTGTCGCGTGGCATCGCCTCAGCCTCCTGCCCAGCGGATATCATCAAACACGTCTGATCTTTCCAGTAGGGTGGGTGGAGCCCGCCGCAGGCGGGCGAAACCCACCACACCGGTTAATAAGTCCAAAGTCCCTGGTCCAAAGTCCAAAGTTGGAAACCAGCGGGACCTTGGACTCGTCGCCGGTTGGTGGGTTTCACCTCGCTCCGCGAGGTTCCACCCACCCTACGCCTGGGGGGCAAAAACAACCGCTCCAATACCCGGCATAAATGCCGGGCCTAGCGCAAGCAGGATGCCTGCGCTACGAGCTTGATCAACTCGCCCGTGAACGCCGCCTGAAAGACGCCAAAGTCAGCCAGGTCCATGTCGTCATCGCCGTCAAAGTCAGCCGGCTCACAGCCGGGTTGGAGCGAAAACTGAGGGCCGTCGAGGCAGCCGGCCAAGCTGTTGAAGTCATCGAGATCAACGTCGCCGTCGCCGTCGAGGTCGCCGAGGATGGGGAGGGGTTGGGTCGCATAAGCGATCGTCGTGTTCCCGACCAGGCTGCCGAGGGTGATCGACACGTCGTCGTCGTGATAGACCGGATGGCATTTCTCCATCTGGGTGACCAGCAGACAAGTTGCCTCAGCCGGCAGACGTGGCGCAATCTCGTCAAGCAGGTACTGCTCGAAGTCGCCATCGAAGAAGCCTGCCGGGTCGTCCAGCTCAACTGCCGCCATCCCCGCCTCCGTCAACTCAGCCACCGGAATGAGATATCCGGTCTGCGGCTGGTCATCGAACGTAGCGTCGATATCCAGTGGATCGGGGTCGCCATCAGTATTGCTTGCCAAGTAGAAGTCAAGCACATAACTAATCGACCAATTGTTCGCCGGCCCTCTCTCCCAAGCCCCGGCATTGGGCAGCCCATCGACGTTGTAGACCGGGTCCAGAGTGGCTGGATCGCCTTCCGACACCAGGGTTTGATTCATTTGCGCCACAGTGGTTGCTTGCCCGATGTACTCCTGGTGGATGATGTGAACATCCCACGAATCGGAGCCGGCATAGGAGAACTCCATCGTCAGCGCCGCCTCCCCAGTGAGCGATGGCGCCATTACGAATCCCGAACCACCAGCACCCGCGGGGTCGGCAATGTTGTGACTGATCGCCCCGAGGGGATTCCACCCTGACGCATACTCGTAGTCATCCTCGGTGAAAAGCAGCCAATCGCAGGGTTTCGACGATTGTGCCGGTTTCCAGCCGACCGCCGACGGCAATTCCGGGCCGGCTTGGGAGTCGTCCCACGTCAGCAACGTAAAGTGAAGCGTCACACCGTCAGCGAGAGCGCCGGGCACCACCGTCAGTGCAGCCAGCATTACAAAAGCTCGATACATTCGTTTTCTCCCGGTAAATATTAAGCTGTAGGGTGGGTGGAGCTTCGCGGAGCGAAGCGCAACCCACCGCGCCAACTCATAAGTCCCAAGTCCCTAGTCCAAAGTCCAAAGTCAGAAACCAGTGGGACCTTGGACTTTGGACCTTGGACTTTGGACTCGTCCTTTCACGACAAACAGACCGCCAAGAATCAGCAGCATCGCGCTGGTCGGCTCCGGAACAGCCCCAATCGCGTCAACGAAACCGCCGCTTAGAGAGGCAGTGCTCAGACGCTCCACGCGGATATACTGAGCATCCGTGAGCCCGCCCAGATCAAACCAGAAGTCGTGAAGATAGCCGGGCTGGCCGATGCCGATTGTGCCAAGCTCCGTGAAGTTGATCCCATCGGAACTGGCCTGCACGGAAGACTCGTAAGTCGGCCCGCTGTATCCGACGACCAGCACATCATCGCCGGGGCTGTTCTGGATGAGCGTGTCAAATTTGACCGTAAACGAATCATTCGCGGGGGGCATCTTCCACCCGGCAACGTAGTCGTTGTCCCCTGGGTCAAAGGCGTATCCATTACCGTCCATGTCGCAATCGGGTAAGCCGGTCAGCCACCACGACGTCTCCCAAGTCATCAGCTCGTCGCCGAAGTTCTTGATGTTGCCATTCCAGCCTTCGACGGAGTCGGCCCATAGGTAGTCGTCATAATCCGCGTTGGCCGTCGCCACACAGCCGACCAACAAAGCAATCAGCAATACCGTGTTCCACATCTTCATTCTCGTTCTCCCTTTGCCTTTTAGGCCTCCCAAAGAGCCGGTTTCGGAACCCATTACACATGACCGACGGCGCGTTGGATCACCAATCAACGACCACCGTAGATCGTCAATAGTTGGTATCATATATCAAGTGATTGGCATGTCAAGCAAAAAATTATTGAACCTGGCCGGCGGTGGCCATGGTATCTTCGACGCCGACGCCGACGAGGATGTTGACCTCGCAATCGGATAATGCATCGCCGGGAGGGATGTGGAATTGAGAATGCGAAATGGATGTAGGGTGGGTGGAACCTCGCGGAGCGAGGTGGAACCCACCAACCAAGGACAAGTCCAAAGTCTCTAGTCCAAGGTCCAAAGTCCCGTTGGTTTCTGACTTTGGACCTTGGACCTTGGACTTATAGCCGGCGCGGTGGGTTTCGCCCGCCTACGGCAGGCTTCACCCACCCTACAAGGAAGGCGGGTGAAACCCGCCCTACTTGACAATTAGCAGAGAAACGGTATACTCAGCAAATTATGGGACACCGGGAAGTGGGAAATGCGAGGTTCTTCCCGGGGGGTTCACGTCGTGGGGATGTGGAAATAGTGGCATACCTCGCCAAACACAGTTTAAGGAGAGTTTGTTATGTTGAGGGCATTAGTTACTGGGGTGGTTTTGTGCTCAGCGTTCACTGTGGCCGGCGCGGGGGACGGGTTCCCCGACGAAGCTGTGCTGGATGTCGATCCTGTAATCATTAAGATTTGCTGGGCCGACGATGATTGCGCCGAAGAGCAGTGGTGCCGCAAACGCATAGGCGACTGTGACGGGCGCGGGAAATGCGTCCAGCAGTTGGGTGACGATATCCAATGCTTGGACGTGTGGGACCCGGTGTGCGGATGCGACGGGCAGACCTACTCCAACGGATGCTACGCAGCCAAGGCATCAATGAACATCGATTATCTGGGCGAGTGCATCGACACGTGCACCTCGAACGAGGAGTGTAGAACCGCCAGGGAGTATTGTGCCAAAGAGGTCGGCGACTGCGACGGCGAAGGCCATTGCATGGATCGCCCCGAAATCTGCTACACGCTGTGGGACCCGGTATGCGGTTGCGACGGGAATACCTACCCCAACGATTGCGTGGCTGCCATAAATGGCGTGAACATCGATTACTGGGGCGAGTGCGTCGATACGTGCTTCACCAATGAAGAGTGCCGGGCTGCCAATGAGTACTGTGCCAAGGCGGTCGGCGACTGTGACGGCGAAGGGGTCTGCCAGGTGCGCCCGGAGATTTGCCCGATGATTTACGCCCCGGTCTGCGGGTGTGACGGGCAAACCTACTCGAACTCCTGCTTCGCAGCGGCAGCCGGCGTAAGTGTCGATTACGAGGGTGTGTGCATCGACACGTGCCTCACTAATGAGGAGTGCCGGCAGGCGAACGAGTATTGTGCCAAACACCCTGGTGACTGTGACGGGGAAGGGCGATGTCGCCAGCGCCCCGAAGTCTGCCCGATGATTTACGCGCCGGTTTGCGGGTGCGACGGCCAAACCTACTCCAACTCGTGCTTTGCGGCGATGGCTGGCGTGAATGTGGATTACGAGGGCGAGTGCATCGACACGTGCTTCACTAATGAGGAGTGTCGGCAGGCGAACGAGTATTGTGCCA
>JAGLWJ010000134.1 GCA_023133475.1 Phycisphaerae bacterium
AAGGCGGCGGGGAGGAACGGGGGGGAGCAAAAACAACCACTCTAATACCCGGCATAAATGCCGGGCCTAGCGCAAGTCTGCCGCCACAAAACCCACGCTATTTCGCATACGGGGTTACTGAATGTTTACGGGAGAGTTCGGTTGCTTGAATCACAACTTCCTTACTCTGCATCTCTGCGTCTCTGCGTTCATGAAAAGTCCGGGCTAGCGCCTGCGGACCATTCGTTCTTATTGCTAAGGAGAGAATTCATGCACTTGCAAATTCGACACTCTTGTTGCTTGACGAGCATCGGTTGTTTACTGGTTGGAGCGGTTGTGTTGGCTGGTGGCGCCGGCATCGCATCAGCCCAGAACGGGGTCATCCTCGATCAGCAACTCGATGCCAACAACAAAGGGTACACGATAATACGCCTCTGGGGCTCGCATTACGAAATGGGCTACGCCCAGGCGAACCTGCTGGGGGACTACATCGCCCAAGGAGTCAACGAGACCCGGGCCTATCTGAATATGTTCCATGCCTACGAGTACGTGCGAGGGATCATGGTCTACGCACTGTGGATGCCTCCGGGGATCGAGGATGAGTTCGACGGCATGGTGGATTCCCTGGCGATTAGCCACCCGTCGGAGAACATCGACGAGTTGGACCTGAAGGTGGCTTGCACCGCGGGTGAATGGTTATACGGTTGTCGTAGCCACACCTGTTGGGGACGCTACGTCGCCCCGCCGATTCGGACGTTGTCCACCCGCCGGCTCGATTTCCCGACGCTTTACCCCTCGTCGAACCACCACGTACTCTGTGCTCGTGCCCCTGATGATGGCTCACCATGCTGGGTCAACTTGGGTTGGCCTGGGATCATCACGGCGGCAACGGGTGTGAACGAATTCGGCACGGTGGTCTCGCTGCACGACTATTACTGTAACACGGACTACGCCACCGGGCGTATACCGCGGATGGTCGCTTGTCGCTATGCCCTGACCTTTGCCACCGATCCGGACGTGTCCACGCACTTGGACACCGTCTACGCCGAGCTGCAAAACTACGAAATCATGACCGGCAGCTTCGTCAACTACTACGCACCTGAAGGGCACGGTGGTGTCATGGTGTGCAATCCTTATCGGACGGGTTCGGACTTCTACTATCTCCGGACGCCCCAGGAAGCCTGGCATCATGGTGAGGCCATGATTACCACCAACACCTGGACGGACGGGACCGAAACGCCGGTGGACGAGGACTTCGGCGCCGACGCATACTATGACGATGAATCCCCCAAGATGCTTCAAAGCCACTGGGACCTGCTGGTATCAGGTCTGGGGTTGCAACAGCTTAGCGTTGCCTACCGCGCTCGTGGGGACATAACCATCTGGGCCGACGGGCGGTTGGACGATGGCCTTGGCGGGCGAACGCCGCGTTTGGAGTGGGAATGGTGCGACTTGTTCCTCACTCGTGGCGACTTCGATCACGACGGCGATGTGGACCTCGATGACTACACGGTGTTCACAAGCTGTTTGGCCGGCCCGAACGTAACGGCTCCGCCGCGGGGGTGCACATCGCAGCAGTTCGATGAAACCGATTTGGACGGAGATGATGATGTAGACCTGGGCGACTTCGGCGAGTTCCAGGAGGTTTTCGCGGGAGGATAGCCCAGCGCGGCCGTCGGCACCTGAAATCAGTACTGCGACCGTAAGGGAGCGGCCAATCCAAGTAGGCCCATCGGTCATTTACGTCCCCCACCGCTAAAGGGGCTGTCGATTTAATCATCCGTGGCGATCCCCAATGTAGCGTCACCCTTTGTGGGTGGCGAAAAACAAGGGTGCGCCGCCCAC
>JAGLWJ010000135.1 GCA_023133475.1 Phycisphaerae bacterium
ACTAAATCGACAGCCCCTAAAGCGGAGGGCCGTTCATATGTCGCGTGGCTACTGCTTGCTTTGCCGTATCGGCACCCAGAGTCGGCAGGCCGACGGCGGCTTCGACACCTTCGGCAATCCGCGAGAGTTCGCCCATGACACGGATGTACAGCGAGTTCATGTTGTCCATGAGGCGTTCGGTGGCCACCATGGTTCCGGTCAGTTCGTCGCTGGCCGGCATGATATCGATCGCGTAACACGCCATGGTGATCCGCCCGCCGGCATGCTCAAATGGGTAGGGGAAGTTGGACAGCACCCGGCGGATTTCCGACAATTGCTCATGTTGGGTTCGCACAAGCCCCGCAGCCTGATGCATCACAGCCTCGTCGGGGTCGGTCTCCTCGTCAAAAATCCAGTTCATTGCGTATAAGGGTCTCAGTTCTTTACGCAGGTCCGTCAGCGAATCGGAGAGTGCATGGATGTGTGTCAGCGCATCAAGGAGCTCATCGCTACGCCGCCGCATTTTGTCGGCCCCTTTGATTCGCCGGGCCACCTGATCGACTCTCAGCAGCGCCAAAGCACACTCCAACCGTAAAGTGAGGACCGCCTCGATCTTGGCCAATTGCTCAGCCACGTCCCGTCGAACCTGTTCAACCTGATTCTCAGCTCGCAGAGCCTGCTCGATAGTGGCCGACGGCAACTCGAAATCCTTCGGGTCGATGCGGACACCCGCGCGGAGCAGCGTGCGCGCCACGCACACCTTTTGCAACTTCTCGTCGGCTTTGAAGTATCGCTTGTACAGCTTGCGGATTACCGGCATGGACTTGCCCAGGGCAGTGCGGGCCTGCTTCAACTTGCCCAGGCACTGCTTCGGTGACAACTTGAACACTTGCGAGTGGCGATCGACGTTGAGCGGGCGGGCTACGGTGAGGCAGCCCTGAAAGTAACGCTCTGCCGCCAACTCGCCTTGCTGCGTTTCTTTGTGCCGGTGGATGACCGCCTCGGTGGAGATCAGATTTTTGGGGCTTAAATCGGACCCTACCATATCCTGGTAATAGAAAAACGACACATTCCTGCACAAGGCGTCAAAGTTGTTGAACAACGCCGAAGCCGGCCCCTTGGCTCGAAATATGCCGGGGGTCTGCTCTTTTTCCGCCCGGCGGATGCGGGCCGCGTCGGAAGGGTGGGTGTCGAACAGGCTGGTCTTGGACTTCTCCACACGCTGCCTGATCTTCTCGCGTGCCGTCCTGGGGATTTCATCGACCTTGGCAATCAGCAGCGCCGAAAAGTTATCGCCAAGCCGGCCGTCCTTCCAGGACTCCGCAAGTTCGGCATGGACTGCTTCAGAAGCCATATACAGCAGATGCACTCGGAGTATGGATGCTTTCACGATATCGCTACCCACGACGCGCACCTGGTAGCGGTCGGCGTCGTACTCCATCTGCCTTGACATGCCGCAACTGATTGTGTGACCGATGAACATGAGGAGCCAGAGTATCTTTCGCGTTACCCAAACAAAGAAGCGTGCGAGGAGAAAGATCAAAGCAACACGTAATTCCGCGGTTCTGGACAACTCGATCAACTTTTCGTCCCAGACGTCCCGCTCGTAAACCACACGCGCAAACCAGTTATTGACGCGGTAGACGATATAGCCCATCCGCATCCCGAAGCCCTGGGTGAAGTGGCCTAGTTCATGAGCGAGTATCCCGGCAAACTGGCGCAGCGTCATGCCCGCGACCAGTGGGGCACCGATGGTCAGCACCAGATCACCTCCCAGAAAGCTCAGAAAGCCTCTGCGAAAACTGGCTGAGGCGTTGATTTCGCAGTTCACATCGATCCGCCGCGGCTTGGCAGCCCTCACCGTTTCACACAGCCGATCAACGAAAGCGAACAAAACCGGTTCGTTTTCGCGAAGAAATGAAATGCGCTTGTCGCTACGTGCCGTTCGCGCAAAGAGTGGTTTGACCATAAACACCAACAAAATGCCGCCGATCACCAGAGGGGCAAGATAAACAACAACTCGAAAGACACCAACGCGCCAAGACCGGCCATGCTCGCCGCCAAGAACCGCGATGTTCTCGGTAGCGTGATGGAAAAGCCCATACCCCGTCAGCCCGATCAAGCCGATGTAGATCAGCGGCAACACCACCATGACCGCCGCTACAATCAGCAAACCGAGCGGGTACAGCGGCGACCTCCACACCCGCTTGATCGGCCCTTCGAAGGCTTCATCCAACCGCTCGACCGAAATGTCGGGCCCGGAGGTGTCGGCTGGTGTGCTCACAGAGCAAGCCCCCCTGACAGAAACCAAAGTGCCTTACGGACACATTTCGGCTCGCTTGTGTCAACAGGATTCATGGCTATTTTTGTAGCGAACCGATTCCCGACGGTCAAGAAAAAACGCTACCCATCGCGGCCTTGGGTGTGGCCATATTTTGTGGCATCAGGCGGGTGGCCCATCGCTTTAGCGGTGGGGGACGGATGGCCGCTCCCTTATGGTCGCGGTACTGATTGGTTTGAGTCAGGGCCGCGCGCCGGGTTGCTGGAATCAGCGGGCGGTTTCGTGTATAACGGCGCTGTGCGGGGGATGGCGAAGGGTGAAGTTGGCGGTTATAGGGCGTGAGTGGCTTGGGGCTTTGGCCCTGAGGAGTGGGGTTCGCGCCCCCCATCGCTAAAGCGGTGGGGCACCCCTTGTCGAGAGGTTTTTTGTTAAAGGAGCAAACCGTGAAGAATTTCAGGAAAGTGCTCGTGGCGTCAAGTATTCTGTTTTGGGCTGTTGCGGGGGCTGCTCAGGCCCACGTTGTCGCGGAGGCCCCGGCGGCTGTTGACGCACAGATTGCCGTGGCGGCTTCGAGAATCTACAAGCTCGCCGATGAAAGCACCTATCAACACGGATGCCTACCGCCGTGCCTGTGCCCCACGGAGCCGGCATACCCGGTGCGGGGGACGTTCAAACTGACCTCGGCGGGGCAGGAGGAAGGCTTTGCCATTTATAACATCGCGGATGTGAACTGGTTTGTAGCCACCTATGACGGGGAGCTGCGCATCACCGGGTCCGGTGTCTACCGGGTCAGCCAAGTGATCGATTGCATACACCAGCTCGAGTTGGACCTGGTTGTGGATGACGGCGAGGTTACCCATTACGACAGCGGGCTGGTGATTGGCGGCAGTGAGTTCCCCGACATATCCATCCGTATCGCAATGAACGATTTCTTCTGCCTGGATACGGTCATCACGGTGAATGCCTCGCCGGTGCCGGCGAACCAGATCAGACCGTATTGCCTGATCCGCGGCTCGACCTATCAGCACGGTTGTTGGCCGCCGTGTCTGTGCCCGCTCTTTGCCGAGCAGGACATGGTGGGTAGTTTCGGGCTGGTTTATTTGCAGAGCGATCCGCTGTTCACCGAGTATGCCGTGGTGAACGTGCGTTGGCGTGTGCTGCCGTACAATGCCTACGGGGAGATTTTCCCGATCACCGGGTTCGGCATCTACCGTGTGGGTGGTGAGGTGGCTCCGTTGCAGCAAATGATGTTGGGGCTCAGCGTGGACGGCAACGACCTGACGCACTTTGACAGCGGGCTGGTGTCCGGAGGAAGCAGCTTGCGGCTCATCGACATTGTGCTCTCGGTCAACGGGATGTTTTGCTACGATCAGGTGGTCCACGTCCGGGCAGTGCCGCGGAAGCCCTATGCCATTACACCGTCAGCAACCGCCGTCGAAGCACAACCGGGCTCCATAACCAGCGACGCCTTGGAGCTGCATTAGTCCAAGGTCCAAAGTCCAAAGTCCAAGGTCCAAGGTCCCGTTGGTTTCTGACTTTGGACTTTGGACCAGGAACTTTGGACTTATCCGCCCACAATGCTTCGCCCGCCGTCCACACGGATTATTTGGCCGGTGACGTAGGGGGCGTCCGCGACGAGATAGCGCACTGCCTTGGCGATGTCCTCCGGCGTGCCTGCTCGCTGCAGGGGGACTTTGGCGATCAGACGCCGGCGGGTGGTGTTGTCGTAATCATCGGGAAAAGCGGCAATGCCGGGTGACACGGCATTGACCCGGACCTCGGGGGCCAACTCGAGTGCCAGGGCTTTAGTCAAGGCAACCACACCCGCCTTGGCACACGAATAGGCAAGGTGTCTGCCGAACGGCCGATCGGCGGCGATGTCGCAGAGATTGAGGATGCACCCACAACCGCCGGACCGTAGATGCTCCGCGGCATGGTGACACATCCCCGCTACAGCGGTGAGGTTAATCCGCATGGTCCGCTCCCATGCCGCGTGGTCAAAGCCCGCCAAAGCCATAGGGTCAAAAACCGCCGCGTTGTTCACCAGCACATCCAGCCGCCCAAACGCCTCCACACACACCGAGACGATCCTTCCCCAGGATGTCGGCTGAGAAAGGTCACCTGGGATAAGGTGGGCACGGCGGTTGCATGCTTCGATCTGCCGGAGCAATTGGGCGGCTTCGTCCTGGGAGCGGTTGTAGTGCAAAGCCAGGTCGCATCCAGCCGATGCCAGCTCAAGTGCAATTGCTCGTCCGACTCTTCTGGCTGACCCGGTCACCAGTGCGACACATCCGTCAAGGCTCATGGTCAAGCTCCTCGTCCGGTTTGTCGGGGTCATCGAAGCCCGGCGGCTGGTGCATGCTCCAGATGTCCGGGGTGGGTGTGGGCTTGGCTGGTTTATGCGCCAGCCGTTCTTTGTAGCGCCGGCTCATACGCAGCAGGAGGTAAGTCCCAAACGCCAAAACCAGCAGCAGGATCACCCCGTAGAACAGGGCGGCGTAAAGCCGGGCAGACTGCTCCAACGCCTGCTGAGCAACTCCGCCGACGTCCACCGGGGCGGATTGCCCGACCATAGCTGCGCAACTGTGGAGTGCGGTGTGCGGTGTGCGGTGGGTTTCGTTGCGTTTCACCCACGCCATGAAGTTGACGAAGACGTTCCTCACCCCCCATTTTCCATTTTCAATTTTCCATTTTCCATTCGTCCCGCGGGTTCTCGTCCAGGGTCTTGGCGAGGTTCTCGAACAGTTGTTTCTGTTCGTCCGTCAGCTTCCTGGGCATCGTCACGCGGATGATTACGATCTGATCCCCGCGTTGGCTGGTGTGTCCGCGTGACACCCCTTTACCCCGCAATCGCAGCCTGGCCCCACCGCTGGTTCCGGGAGGGAGGGTCATGGTCATCGTCCCGTCCAACGTGGGCACATCCACCTTCGCCCCCAAGGCAGCCTCAGCCAGGGTCACCGGCACTTCGATATGAATGTCGTTGCCGTGGCGCTCGAAGTGCTTGTGCGGCTGCACCGTGCAGACCAGAAACAGGTCGCCGTTGGGGCCGCCGTTTTGCCCCGGATGCCCTCTGCCACGCAACCGGATACGCTTGCCGTTCTCGACGCCGGGTGGAATCTTGACGCTTACGGTTTCCTGTTGGCCGGCGGCGTGATTGGGGACCGGCAAATCGATGGTGGTTCCCAGTACTGCCTGCTTGAAACTGAGTGAGAGGTTCTGCTCGACGTCGGTGCCGTGTTGGGGCATGGTTGCCTGTTGTCGCCGCCGCCCACCGCCCATGCCTCCCATACGATCGAAAAAGTTGCTGAACACGCCAGGCCCACCTTGCCCACCACCGCCGAACGCGGCAAAAAGGTCTTCCAAGTCATCAATGTTAATCCGTGAGCCGCCGCCCCAGGAGTAGACCTTCTGCCCATGCGGCTGCTGTTGCCACTGGCCCACGCCCGCTCGCCCGAACTGATCGTACTCCCGCCGCTTCTGCGGGTCTTTGAGGGCGCCATAAGCCTCCTGGACTTCCTTGAACTTGGCTTCGGCGGTCTTGTCGCCCGCATTGCGGTCGGGGTGATACTGCTTGGCCAGTTTGCGATATGCGCGCTTTATCTCGTCCTGTGCAGCCGACTGTGTGACTCCAAGGATGTCGTAATAATCCCGTCTGCTCATTGGCAAATCACCACCCTGGTGCTGCGTGACACGTCAACTGATGGGTATGGTTGGGTGCCCCACCCCCAATCCCTTATTCGAGCTGTAACACAGCACCAGCCGATTATAAGTGGGCTCGGAGGTATTGAAAAGCCGCCCCTCCATGCGATATGCTGCCCGCATGTCCAAAGAGCCAGCAAAAGTGAAGGTGGCTGCCGCTCAACTTCCGGCATCCAAACTGACCGACCCCGCCGCCGCCCTGGCAAACATCCACCGGGCGATTGACCAGGCCGCCGAGCAGGGGGCGGAGTTGTTGGTCCTTCCCGAGTGTGCTTACCCGGCTTACTACCTTGGCAGCGTGGAGGCCTACCATGCCGCCACGGTGGTGGACAACGCCACATTTATCGCTGATCTGTCGGAGCGGGCACGGCGCCATGCCATGCACGTGGTGTGCGGGTTTGTGGAAAAGCGAGGCGAAACGTTGGCCAACGCCGCGGTGGCGATTGACGATCGTGGAAAGGTGCTGGGCATCTATCGCAAGACGTTTCTGTGGGGCGATGACAACGGCGTCTTTGCCCCCGGCGAGGAGGTTGCCCCACTACGGACCCGTTGGGGCAATATCGGCATCGTGATCTGTGCCGACGCCCGCGCTCCCGAGACTATCGCTGCCTTGGCTGCCCAACAGGCTGAACTTGTTTGTGTTCCGACCTGTTGGGTCAACGTGGCTCAGTCGCCCGGCGAGTTCTACAATCCTCAGCCGGATTTTCTCATCGAAGCCCGTGCCCGAGAGTTCGCCTTGCCCTTCGTCTGTGCCAACAAGTTCGCAAGAGAGACGCCCCAGTTGGACTACTGCGGCTACAGCCTGATCACAGATCACACCGGGCGGGTGTTGGCCAAAGCCTCACCGGATAGGCCGGAAATCCTATGCGTCGAGGTCGGCTTCAATAAACCGAATGTGACGAACCTGGCGGACGAGATCAGGGACCGGTTGGAGACCGACGCCCCACCGGAACAGCCTGAGATCGGTAAGTTGAGCGAGATTACCGTGTCTGCGGTTCCGGCTTCGTGTTTGCTCCCGTTGGCTGACGACGAGGAAGGGCACGATCTTTTGCAGAGTTTGGCGGCTGGGGGCACCAACGTGGTCGCCACCACCCTGCCCGACGAGGGCACCAATGAGAGTTTTGTGGTCTATGCTCGTTCGTTGGGCCTACGGCTGATCGGGTGGGCTGTCCGCGATCGGGTGGTTTCCGAGGTGTTCGGGTCCTATGCCGGCATACCTGGCGACCGGATCGGCTCCTACGGCGTCGCCCGAGCCCGTGCCTTGGACGGAGCGGCGATTCTGTTTGTCACCGATATGCCCGAGGACATGGCGATCTTGCGGACCCGCGCTGCTGAAAACCGCGTTTACATAGTCGCAAGCGGAGAATCGACTGCCGCGATTATTGGGCCTGGCGGGGAAGTCCTGGCAGCATGTCATCCCACCGACCCCAAACCGGTCACCGAGATGATCGATTTGCGTCTGGCCGCCGACAAACTGGTTTTCCCCGGAACCGACATCTGGGCACAGCGCCGCGTCCAGGCCTGCCGAGCAGCTTTCGGGAAACGCCCCGCTAACCCGAATTAGGGTGAGGCAAGGCAGTCTCCTGTAGGTAAACATTCAGTAAACCCGTCCAGCCTGTTGTACCGCCGGCATCCTGCCGGC
>JAGLWJ010000136.1 GCA_023133475.1 Phycisphaerae bacterium
CGGTGGTGTCAGGCGCCCTGACCACACTTGCGTGGTCCTGCGCTCGGTAGTTGATCCGAACCTGCCATGGGTTCACTGAATGTTTACCCTTGGACTTTGGACCTTGGACCTTGGACCTTGGACCTTGGACCTTGGACTCGACCCTGCTTTCATGGTTTTCAGACCTCTCAGCACACTGCTGGAGGGAAACAGTCGATTATTTAACCCAAACTCAAACCGCTCAAATTCCGATGCGAGAACATAGGGATGGAACGTTCCCACCACCACCACCGGTGGGGGACAGCGATTTTTGGAGTCCAACTATGTTACATCGCTCATTCACGCTGGTTGAGGTGCTTATTGTGGTCATCATCCTCGGCATCCTGGCTGCGGCGATTATTCCACAATTCACCGAGGCTGCCGACGACACCCGCGCCAACACGGCGGCCATCATCGTCAAGAGCATCCAACGCCAACTATCAGTCAAAAAAGCCCAGACAGGAACTTGGCCGACCACCATCGATGCCACCTGGTTCGAGGGGAACACGCTACCGCGCAACCCCTTTTACCCCGATGCGGCAACCACGTTTCAGGTCATAAATAGTGCGACAGCGCTGCACCCGTCCAACAAGACCAATCCCGCCTACGGGGCGTTCTGGTACAACCGGGGCAACGGGCTTATCCGTGCCAGGGTTCTACCCGGGGTCGACAACGCCGAGACCATCGCCACCTACAATACGGTCAACGGAACCAGTATCACCGTCCTCAACCAGACGGACTAAAGGTAGGGCGGGTTCCACCCGCCGTACCGTGCCACAAAGGCGGGTGGAACCCGCCCTACAAGCCGGTCACGGGCCGCTCTCCTCGGCAATCCGTTGCTTGGTCTCCCGGACCATATCCTCCACGCGGGAGTAGGGCTCCACGAAGGTGCAATGCCCGTCCGCAAACAGGACGTTTGCCCCGTCATCGGTATGATTCTCAGGCTTTTCGTAGATCAACACATTACGGCTATTCGACAGGTTGGTTTGCCCAGGAATGTAGATGTAGCAGGTGTTGATAGGGTCGCCCGGCACAGCATTCGAGCTTGGGCAGATGAATTGCTTATACGACACGTCGCCATTGTCTATCAGTATTTGCAGGTCGGGCGGGAATTCCCCGTTCGATTGGCTGGCGTAAATGTCCATCGCCATGCCGACCCCCGACAAGTTGGAGGCACACACCAGCCGCTTGGAAAGCTCACGAGCCCGCGATAGCGATGGCAACAAGATGGCAATCATAAGAGGCACCATCAGTAGGCTCAGCCCGCCGGTGCAAATTCCGCCGATGGCCAGGCCTTTGCCGCCATAGCGCTGCGGTTCGCGGTTGGCCCGCAGCAGGGCGACGATGCCCATGATTACACCCACTATTCCCGCCGGCAGGCAGATCACCAGCCCGGCAATTCCACAGACCAGCGCCGCCACCGCCAGCCCAGTCTGCACCGGAGGCCCCCCGCCGTCCGGGTACGACATCCCGGGTGGAGGCGCGCTCATTGGCGGCGTATCCATCGCGGGGACCGTCACCACCGCCTCGCAAGCCCCGCAACGAACCTGCTGACCCGGCGCAACATCAGCCGCAATAAGTTCCCCACAAGCCGGGCAACGGAAAGGTGTGGACATGTTTACCTCCCTGAATACTGCCGTAAAAGCGTGCCATGGGGGAACATATAACCCAATACCAACTTTCCCGCAACAAGCCGTAGGGCGGGTTCCACCCGCCGTTCAGCTTATAGGCCGCATTGCTCAGTACCGCGACCGTGAGGGAGCGGCCAACGCGGCGCACCATCCATCTCGACGAGGCCGCTCCCTTACGGTCGCGGTACTGATTAGCCAAGAAGGCGGGTGAAACCCGCCCTACAGGTGGATTTGCAATTCGCCCGGTATGTGCTGAAATGTCGTAACGATGCGGAAGAAACCGGGACAACTCGCGTGGGACAAGCCCCAATTACAACGCCCGCACGAGCAGAGAGACAAGGCCCTGCGGGTGCGACACATGTTCGACGGGGTGGCGTCCCGTTATGAGCTGGTCAACCGTGTGTTCAGCGCCGGGCGGGATGCGGCATGGCGGCGTAAAGCGGTGGAGTTGGCGGCTGCCGGTGCGGATGACGCCGTGCTCGATGTGGCGTGCGGGACGGGCGACTTTTTGAGGGCGTTTGCAGCCATTGCAAACCCGCCGTGGCGGCTGGTGGGTTGTGACTTTTCGCACGGGATGCTGCGCGAGGCGATCTCCACGAGCCCAAACCGGCAATTCCACTGGATCGAAGCCGATGCCTTGCTGCTGCCACTGGCACCCGAGTTGTTCACCGTAGCCAGTTGCGCGTTCGGGGTGCGCAATTTCCAGGACCTCGATGCCGGCCTGCGAGAGATGTGGCGTGTTCTGAAAGTCAACGGGCGCATCGTCATTCTGGAGTTCACACGCCCGGAAAACCGCCTGTTCCGCCTGCTCTACGAGTTCTACGCCAATCGCTTCATGCCCTGGGCCGCCACCTGGGTGAGCGGTGATCGGACCGGGGCATATCGCTATTTGCCCCGATCAGTGGTATCGTTTATCGGCGCCGCGGAGATGTGCCGGCGGCTGCAAGAGGCTGGTTTCGGCAACGTCATAGCCGCACGGATGTCATTGGGCATCGTGACCATCTACGTGGGAACGAAACAGAGCACAGCACATGGTTGAAGTTCGAGATGAAGTCGATCGGAAACCGCTCCGCAAGGTGGATAAAGACGCCGCCCGCCGTGTGGTGATTTTCGACGTCTGGTCGCGTTCGGGCTCCAAGTACCGGGTGCGGGCGGTGGTGTTGCTGATTATCAACCTGGTGTTGTTCGGTTGTTTGGGCTGTTTCGCGTTCTGGATGCGGACGGGCTCTTACCTGGCTCCGGTGGAGGAGGGCTACTGGAGCCTGTTGTGGAAGACCTGCCTGCCGGGCAGTGACTCGCACACGCTGACCAGTATGCTGACCTTTCCGATCAACCTCGAGAAGGTGCCGTTGCAGATCGTGATCCATGGTCTGCTGCTGTCGGCACTGGTGTCGGTCCCCATTCTGGTATCGATCCTGTATCGTTTTTACTCCTGCCTGCCGTTTGTGGCGGTGGTGTGTTTTCTGGCGGTGATGCCGTGGTTGGCGTTGACCCTGCTGGGCTCGTGTATCCTGGCGTCGCTCAGGCCTTTTCGCTTTTCGTTTCGCTATGCGTCAGCCTTGCTCGGGTTGGTTCTGGTGGTTTTGTACATCGTGGGCGTTTCGTTGCAGAACGTGCCTGCGGCGGCGGTGCTGACCCATCCCGGGCATCGTGTCAAACTGGTGACCCCGTGGATTCTGGCGGTGTTGGCTTCGTGTGTTTTGCTGGGGCTGGGGCTGGCGTTGGCGAAGTTGGTTAACTATCGCCCGGGGGTGATCGCGCCGTTGCTGGCCACCATGTTCGCTTTGCCCATCGCCCTGTTTGAGAAGTATGTTGGGCGGGATGAGTTGTACTACAGGCTGCTGGAGCATCACTACGGCCCGCGATCGACCTACTTTCAGGACCAGGACGTGCAGAAAGCCTTCGACCGGAGTGTGGCTGCACTCCACGACCTGGACAAGCCCGATCGGGCCTATGAAGAGATTGCGAGTTTGCACGACCTCCGCTGGCAACTTGAGCTGGAGGGCACCCCGGACCGTCGCAACCTTTTGACTATCTACCGTGAGCAAGCCGCCCGCGACTGTGATTGGTTCATCAAGTACTTTCCGGACAGCCGCTACGCCCCGGCGGCTTTGTACCTCAAGGGGCGGGCGTTGGATATGCGGGTGGACCCGGTGCAATTCCGCGAGAACAAGAAGCTGGTGTTCTACGACAGCTATCCGTCAATAGCCTCGCACGACTCGTGGTTGCGGTTGGTGACCAACGCTCCGCAGTCGCCGCTTTCGGCGGTGGGGTTATACCGTCTGGCGATACTCGAAGCCCGCGGCGGCAATGTGGATCAGGCAATCGACTATCTGCGGCGGTTACCGCGGTTTGAAAAAGCCGAGGCTACCACCTTGCCCACTGCCGGGCCCATGGGTTTCAGGAGTCTGTTAGCCACTGCTCCGCCGGAGAGCGGATTGCAGGTGGCGGTGGCGGGTGTTGTGTTCGAGGGGAAGCGGTTGCTTGGTCTTCTGGAGAACAACCGCGACCCATTGTACGGGGACGCCCCCATCACCGGGTCAGGCGGGTCTTTTCCGCGTTTGGGTTGGATGCTCTTTGATCCCCGGAGCGGGCATTACCGGCGTAATCTGCGTGATTTGTTGAAGCGGTATCCGCATTGTCAACTGGCTGACAACATCGACTTGGAGCTGGCACAAACGGTTTCGGAGCCGGCCCAGCGTCCGGCGGCGCTTCAGGGCTTCATCGAGGAGTATTCGGGGCGAAGCGAGCAGGCATGGGGGTTTCGCGATGCTCTGCCGGAAGCCATTTACTGGCTTGGCGAGGCGGAACTGTCGAGCCTTCATCTTGCGGATGCCCGTAAGGCGTTTGAGCGGTTGGTGAGCGAGTATCCCGATTCCGTCTGGCGGGAGCGTGCCGAGCGCCGCCTGGCGGTCATGAAAAATGTAGGTCAGCGGTGACAAGTCCGCAGCGTTTAGCGGCGACCATCCGTAGCGTTTAGCGGCGACCCGAAGGGGAGCGCGTAGAAGGGAACGTGAAAAACGGTGAAAACAGCGTATCATCGTTGTAGGGCGGGTTCCACCCGCCACTCAAAGGAAGGCGGGTAAAACCCGCCCTACCATGCCCGAAACAACAGGCAAACGAATTGTGTTGGGGGTGACCGGCGCCAGTGGAGCTTGTTATGCGCGACGTTTGCTGGACTGTCTGGAATCCGCCGGGGTTGAAGTGCACCTGGTGGTCTCACCACCTGGGCGGCGGCTTTTGGCTGACGAGCTGGCGATCGACAATTGTTCCGTAGAGGGTTTGCTAGGCCGATCGAGCCCGCGGATTACACAGTATCCCTACGACGACATCGGAGCCGCAATCGCCAGCGGGACGTACCGGGCCGCCGGTATGATTGTCTGCCCGTGCAGTAGCCATACGTTGGCCGGCATTGCCGCGGGGCTCGGGGATAATCTGATCTTCCGAGCGGCGGCGGTAACCCTCAAGGAGGCCCGGCGCCTGGTTGTCGTGCCCCGCGAGATGCCCGTGAGCCGTATCGACCTGAGCAACGCCTTGCGGCTCAGCGAAGCCGGTGCGATCATCTGTCCGGCATCGCCCGGTTTTTACAAGCATCCGCAGACGGTGAGCGATCTGGTGGACTTTGTGGTGGGCAAGCTCTTGGACCTCTTCGAGGTCCCGCACGAGTTGAATATGCGCTGGACCGGCAGCAGTTTGCGCTAGGCCCGGCATTTATG
>JAGLWJ010000137.1 GCA_023133475.1 Phycisphaerae bacterium
TGGCCATCTCCGGCGACACCATCGTTGTGGGGTCGTATCGTGATGACGATGCGTATTCGAGCAACGTGCTGTGCAATTCCGGCTCGGCATATGTGTTTTGTCGTTGCGGCAGCCAGTGGGAGCAGCAGGCCAAACTGTTGCCCTCCACTACCTCTTGCGATGATGAGTTCGGCAGTTCGGTGGCGGTCTCCGGGGACACGGTAGTCGTCGGATCAGCCAATGATCGCGATAACAAAGGTTATGCGTTTGTGTTCGAGAGGCCGGCAGACGGTTGGCGGAACATGACCCCGACTGCCAGGCTATTTGGCATGGGCCTTCCAGCCGATGCCCAGTTCGGCAAATCCGTAGCCGTCTCCGGTGACATGGTGGTAGTGGGGGTATGGGGTGACGACGAGAAGGGGGCCAGGTCCGGCTCGGCGTGCGTGTTCAAGAAGCCGGAGTGTGGTTGGTCTGGTTCCATGTTCGAGATCGGCAAGCTGTTGGCTTCCGACGGTGAGAGTGGGGACCGTCTTGGTTACTCGGTGGGCGTTTCCGGAAGCATCGCCGTGGCGGGGGCTCCCAGGGTCACGGTTTACGCGTATCCGCACTATTGGAGTGTAGGGCGGGCGTATGTGTTCCACGGAATCTCGGACTGCAACGCCAATGATCTGCTGGACACCTCCGAATTAAGCCCCGGCACTGACTGCAATGCCAACAATGTGTTGGACGAGTGTGAGGTATTCTATCCTGGGGATTTGAACGGCGATGGGGTCCTGAATTTGGGCGACTACAGCAATTTCCACGAGTGCGTGACTGATCCGTGCGAATCGCCCCCATGCGAACCACGGTTGTACGAGGACCCCTGCTGCGCCCCGGCGGACATCGATTCGGACGGCGACGTGGACCTGCTGGATTTCGCCGCACTCCAGACACTACTGGCGAAGCGATAGCGTAGGGGGGAAATGGAGAATTGAGAATGGAGAATTGAGAATTGAGAACACGGTGGGCGTAACCGCGCCGGGATGCTTAGCGGCGACAAGTCCGTAGCGTTTAGCGGCGACCCGAAGGGGAGCGTGTAGAAGAGAGCGTGAAGACTGGAGCGTGAAAAACCGAGAATGAACTAGACGAAATCAACCGGGGTTATTCATTACACCTTGAGGGTATGTCATTTACAACGTCGCGTGTGATGGGGAAACTACTTCGTGGAGCAGTAAGAAGGCGGGTGGAACCCGCCCTACACCGCCGGTCAGAACAACTGGGAGTCGTTCCAGCGTTCTCAATTCTCAATTCTCAATTCTCCACTATACCGTGGTTGAAACGGCGTTGGTATGGGTTCGGATTAGTTGCAGGAGCTTTTTGCGGTCTATTGGTTTAGTGGCATAAGCGTCGCATCCGGCGTTGATGCACTTCTCCTGGTCGCCTGCCATGGCATGGGCGGTCAGGGCGATGATGGGGCTGGTGTAGCCTTGGCTGCGGAGCAACCTGGTCGCCTCGTAGCCGTCCATCACCGGCATCTGCATGTCCATCAGGATTACGTCAAACGGATTGCCCGCCGCACGTTCCTCCAGGGCTGCGTCAACCGCAAGTTTGCCGTTCTCCACCACAGTCACTTCCGCACCAGCCTTTTTCAACACATGAGCAATAAGTCGCTGGTTGTCAAGCCCATCCTCAGCCAGCAGAACGCGGCAGTTGTGCAGGTTGGTTTGCTCGGCGCCGGCTGCGGGGGAGGGCGCTTCGGGAGCGGGCGCGGAGGTCGAAAACGGTTCTGTGACCATCTTCACCCCCTTCAGCGGCCCGGTGCTTACGGTGAGGCGGAAACGCGTCCCGACGCTCGGCTGACTTTCGACCATCTCGATGTCCCCACCAAGCAAGCGAGCCAGTTGCTTGCTGATCGTCAAACCGAGACCCGTGCCACCGAACTTGCGGGTCGTGGAACTATCCGCTTGAGTGAAGGGCTCAAACAGCGTGCTGATCTGGTCTGCGGGTATGCCCACGCCGGTGTCCACAACATCGAACTGAAGGCAGGGTTCAAAGGTCTCAGAGCCCGAATCTTTTACAAGGCTGGTGATGAGCCGTATGCCACCGGAGGAGGTGAACTTGATTGCGTTGTCGATCAGGTTGAGGAGAATCTGCCGCAGGCGGGTGGGATCGGTGTGAACAGTTTCGGGGATGGATCCGAGGCACTCGATGCCCAGCGACAGACCCTTGGCTTCGGCTCGCATACGCACCAGCGAAGCCACCTCGTCGATGATCCGGCAAGGCGAGCAGCTAATTCGCTCGATGATCATCTTGCCCGCCTCGATCTTGGACAGGTCGAGGATGTCGTTGATAATTCTGATCAGGTATTCGCCGTTGCGTTTGATGGTATGTGCGGCTTCGATTCTCTCGAGCGGGGCTTTGTCGAGGTTGCCGTTTTCGAGCAGCACGTCGGCGAATCCCAGGATGGCGGTCATTGGGGTGCGGATTTCGTGGCTCATGTTTGCCAGGAACAGGCTTTTGGCACGTGTAGCCGCCTGAGCCTCCTGAGTTGCGGCTTTAAGCTGTTGCATGGCGGCTTCGAGCTGCATCGAGGCACACTTCTCACGTTTCAGTGCTTCGCCCATCCTGGCATTGCTGTTGTGCAACTCGTGCTCCACTTGCTTGCGATCGGTGATGTCTCGCACCACCGCCATCGCAACAAATCCGTCTTGGTCACGGTACTGGGAAATCGAAATCTCAATGGGGAATTCCGTGCCGTCCTTCCGCAGGGCGGTTAGCTCCAACGTGTTGCCGACCGCCGCCCCGCTACCGGGGTGAGCGAACTTGTCCAGCCCCTGTCGCATGGCGTGGTGGTACTGTGGTGGGGCAATAAGGCCCATCATGTTCTTGCCGACTGCCTCGGCGGCAGCAAACCCGAAGATCTTCTCCGCAGCGGAGTTCCAGAAGCGGATGTTGCCCCGAGCGTCTGATGCGATGATGGCATCCTGGGCACTCTCGGTGATTGCCCGGTGACGATGCTCAGACTCCCGCAGCATTTTCTCCGCTCGCTTACGCCTGGACAAAGATCGTAACGCCCAGAGGACGGTGACAACCATACTTCCCAGTAAAACGACAAACGATGCAATCCAAAGCCAATACTGCCTGAGCACATCACCAATGGCTACTTTTCCAAAGTCTTTGTAGGGTCCTATTCGCAGTTCCTTCAGACCCTCGTGCACGGGTTGGTAGTTGAGTGGGACCGTCCAACCGACACACTTGGCGGCCTGGGCCACCGCACTGCCCGGCGGCATGCCCAACAGGGCAATCGTCACCTCCTGAGCCAATTCATTGGAGGTGTGCTTAACCTTGGCAAAAGGCCATTCCGGATAAGCCCGGGTGGAGTGCAGAAAAGGCAGATGGGCCTCTTTGCCGCCATGTTCGTGGAACACCCGGAAGTCCTCCAGCACGATCTTGCCTTCCATCGCCATCCGCTCAAGCGTATCGGTCCGCACGGAACCGGCATCGACCTTGCCTGCACGCACCGCATCGACCACCGCGTCATGTGAGCCGCCGAACCGCAAATCGGCGAAGTCACCATAAGGGTCCACGCCCGCCTCCTTCAGTTCCCTCCAAACCGCCAGCCATGCTACCAAGGAACGTTCGCTGGGGGCCATGAAGGTCTTGCCTTTGAGGTCAATCAGATGCTTGAGGTTATGGCGGTCGGACCTGCGAAAAATCACTCCGCCGAACTCGGTGCACCCGGTCCCCAGGCGAAGGTTTTTCAATGTCACCAGGCGCATCGCGCCGTAGCGGGCCTCTATTTCCACGTACAAACCCGGGTTGGCGAGTGCGAAATCCACTTCGCCGCATTCAACGGCAGGGCAAACCTCCTCGAAACCGAGGGGAACGATGACGAATGCATGCCCGGGAACCTGATCGGTGAGATACTGGGCGGTAGGGTTCCACTTCTCCAGGCATCTTTCCGTGTTTCGTTTAACCTGCACGCCAATTTTGACTGGGCTGTGCCGCTCCTCCCGTGCCAAGCCAGGCCTTCCCGTGAGCAGTGCAAGCAGCACCGTAACCGCAATGCGAACCGCAAAGTGGCCGGGGTGGGGGACCGACTCGAACCAATCAGTACCGCGACCGTAAGGGAGCGGCCGGAGTAGGGCAGGTTGAAAACCTGCCGCAACAGGCGGTGAGTTCCCCATCCCGTTCGCCGGTCCTTCGGACCGGCGAAACGGGGTGGGGAACCCACACATGAGCTTTCCCCAGTAAACTTCCATAACTTTTTGTTCTCTTTGCCTCCGTGGTCTCTGCGCCCTCTGCTCTGAAAAAACCTCACGCAGGGGTGTAGAGTTCCCTGTAGAGTGGGTGTAGCTTCGCGGAGCGAAGCGAAACCCACCGCACCGGTTGGCGGGTTCCACCTCGCTCCGCGAGG
>JAGLWJ010000138.1 GCA_023133475.1 Phycisphaerae bacterium
CGCGGCAGCCACCTCCACATCCTTCGTTTTGGACCGCAACAGGTTGGTGCAGGCTTGTTCCATCTGATACCAGTCGGGCTCATCAGCCTCGATCCGGTCCAGCTTGCCCATCTCGCTGTCGATCAGGATGTATTGCTCGTCGTCGGAGGCATCGATCCCACAGGGATTCTCCCCGGGGAGAGGATTCTTGCCCAGTTCGATGATCGGGTTTTCGTCAAAACCACCCATTTTAGCCTGTTCATCCCCTATGGCGATGCACCGGGCTGCAAACGACCAACCGACTCAGCGGGGCTGCCGACACTGGTAACGCAGCTCGCCCCCTTTGCCCCACATTAGTCAGTACACTCACACTTCGCCGATCTTTCAAGTCCCGCTAATTACGGAACCTTACGGCAAGGCACGAGGATTATGTCAATATAGTCAAGGGTGCCGCTCGGCATCACCCTATTGCTACCCAGCGTTGCTCCGGCTTCCCCATCTGCTTCACAGGTGGGACAATACAATATACCGTAAATCTCACATAAATCAAGAGGTTGCGGGCACTCCTTCCACAAAATCCGCCCAACTCCCCGAAGGCTGGTAAACCCCTTGAGCCGGGCTCGATTCACGCCCATTCAAACCTTCAGCGCTATCCAGCTTAACTCCGCAGAGATCGTCCATGCAATAAAGGGTATTTGCTGCGGGTGTTAACAGCAAGAAGTCCTCCGCCACTAGCTCACGCGCGACTACCACCAGGTGACCAACCCCCTGCTCGGTATCACCGTACACCATCAGTGTCAGCAATCTGCGCTTCAGGTCCATCCGCGATTCAAGCCAGCGAAGCCACCCTGCGGTCTGAACCTCCACCCCGATCCCCGCCGCCAACGGAAACCGCAGCGTGGGCTCGAACTTCTTCGATTCCAGCCCGGCGATCTTCTCGCCCCATTGCTCGACCAGATCGAACCAGACTTGCGGGTCCTGCACTTCGAGTCCAGCCTGGGCACCGGACATCCAATCACACAGCGGAATTTTGCGGGCCTGCTCCAGCCACGAATCGCCCTCGGTCTGGTCGTCGATCCCGCTCAGGTTCACCTCGCGGTCACCGAAGTGGGTCTCAAACCGCCCAGGGGAATTGAGGAAGCGAGGAACCTCCTGCCGCAACGCCAACAGGTCACGAATCACCCGTGACGCAGCTCCTATATGGCTGCTCGTCGGCCCCTTCCAATCCTCTGACGGAACACCGGCGTAGAAGCAGATAGGGAAAGGCCGACCGCGCATATCGCCCCCGTAATCCTGAATCGACGCGAAAACCGTCATCCCACTCTCGGGCAACCGCAGCACGCACGCCGCAAGAGGCAGACGCCCATGCCTCTGCATATCGGCAGAGCGACGTTGCTGGTACATCTCGAAGCCTTTGAGAACCCAGTTGTTGAACTCAACCGACCACTCTTCGTCCGATCTCGAACGATAGTAGTCTGCATAGGTGGGCAGCTTCCCAAACCACCGGATTTGCGGGTCCGGTTTGGGTTTGGGAGGTTTTGATCTAAACAGGTCCGCCAGACCCATGGTTAAACCCTCCGTGGGTGGTGGATGGCGGGTGGCCCAGGGCTTTAGCCCTGGGGGACGCGAATCATGTCAGGCGGGTGGCTCAGGGCTTTAGCCCTCTGGGGACACGAATCGAGTCAGGCATTCGTGTCCCCCCACCGCTAAAGCGATGGGCCACCCACCTAACTTCTTATTCTATTCAACTCTGCGTCTCTGCGTCTCTGCGTTCGTGAATTATTCGGGCTAATCACTCTTCTCCAGCTTGCGGATCGGCTTGGGCATCGGGCGCTCCAGTTCAAAGCGCAGGCTCAAGCCGACTTTGCTCTTGTCGGGCGGCACATACGCATTGGTCTTGCCTTTGAACTCCTCGCGCAAATCGAAAACGTGCGTCGTCACCCAAACCGCCCCGTCCGACGTGATCCGCCGACCGTAATGGTCCAGGTACGCACAGATGCCCAACTCCGAGTATTCACCCAGCACCTTCGTCAGGCTCGGATACTTGCGCCCGCTGTCCCCGCGCGGCTCCCGACCATCAGCCAGACGCACACGCAACTCGCGGTCACCGGCCGGCGGGTCCCACTTCCACTTCGCCTCCACCGAGCCCAGTGCCACGATCTCCTCCCGTAGCGTCGGAACCCGCAGCACTCCTTCCTTGAACTGCCCGTCATCCTGCTTGATGTCCAGCCCCAGGTCCATCTCGACGGCGCCGTAGTAGTATTGGGCGGTATCCTGCACCTCACCCGCCTTGCCAGAGTTCTCCTCTTCCAGCGGGTCCATGAAACGCACTTTCAGCGGAAGCTTCTCGGCGCTGCCTCGGTCTTTGATCCCCAGGAACAAGTACCAATCCTTGCAGGTCTCGTAGAATTCGTGGCGAGCTTTCCAGTGCTCGTCGTCTTGAGCCAGCCCTTCCTCCAATGCCGAAAACGCCTGCTGGGCACGAACCACTTCACTCACAAAACTCTTGAACTTGCCAAACTCCACGGTCCGGCTTGCCGTCAGCCTCTCATCCTCGGCGGCGCGGTAAGGCCAACCTTCACGCGGCTCTTCGTGCTGAAAATACCGATCCTGGATACTCCACAGGATGTTGGTCAACTCGATGCTGAGCAGCTTTTGAGCGTGCTTCTCGAATTCCACGAATTGCCCGGTCAGCTTCTCGTCACCCAGGCGGGCTTTTCGCCGAAGCTGATCCAACCCACCCCACGGGATGCCCTCGGAGGTGCCCTTGGATGTCTTCTTGTCGAACTTGCGGGGCAGGGTCGCATTGGCGGCGATGCCTTTGGCCAGGCCTTTCCACTGCTGCTCGAATGCCCACGCCATCTGTTCCCAGGGGGCAAGATTGCCTCGCCGCATATCCTGGAAATCGCTCGCCGCCAACACGGTGTCATCCACAAACGCGCCCAACTGGGCCGGCCATTTGTCGCCGATCGCCGATTTCATCGCCGCAGCAATCTCGCGCCACTGGGACTGGCTCATGTCGATCTCGCTGTGCCACTCGTTCGCTTCGCCCATCGAGTACGACCAGAACGGCAGACTGGCCAGCACCTCGGTCAGCGCCGGGCGCAACTCGTCGGCGGTCTTGTTCACCGGGCTCCGCCCACCACCGCCGGCCGGGCCCAGCACCTTGCAGAGCTTTTCCCAACTGTCGGCCTGATCGACCAGCCCGGTGATCTCCACCAGCTTCATGTCCCCGTAAGCCCCGGACCATGCCTCAACATAGGTTGACATATAGCTTTGTGCAGCCGTGCGGGCCAGGCCCGTGCACGCTTCATTGAGCGGCTTATCGTCCTCGTGGCTGCTGAGGTAGTAGTTGCTGTTGAAGTCATGGAGGTTGTACAGCAGTGCGCAGTATTCCCTCGCCCGGTCCAGGAGGAACCCCGGGGTCGCGCACTTGGGAATGATCCCGTCCGCTTGCAGCACTGCGGTCGATTCCGGCGTGCTCGCAGGTCTTCGCTCACGCGAGTCGCCCTGTCCCCACCGGGCACGCCTGCTCTTCCGCTTGCGAGTGGTGTCTTTGGCCGGTTTTCGCGAAGCGGGTTCGCGGCGCTTGCGAGTCTCATCGCTCTCTACCCGTGGAATGGGAATCCGATACTGCGACTTGACCGTATCAAACCGGTCTCGGCTGGGGATGACTTCCGCGAGCCCCCAATGCCCCACATGCTCGAGGCTTTGCTTGACAGACAGCAGCAACTGCCGCCCTTGGACCCGGGCAACTTCCCGATCATACGCGCTATGCAACTGGGCAAGTTTCCCCGGTTGCCAGAAGGGGTCCACCCCCTTCATGGCGTCGGTTGCATCCTGGCTATCTTCCACTTCATCGATGCGGTCGAAGATAGCGTACATATCATCGTTCCACTGGCTGGGGACGCCCAGATCGCCTTTCAGGTCGAGGTTCAACTCCTGCAAGGTGTCGTTCAGCTTGCCGAGGATTCCTTGTACCTGAGTCACCTGGCCGGAGGCCTGCAGGACGTCACGGTCTACGGATTCTTCCGGTTGTTTCTCGAAGTCGAGGATTTGCGGGTAGTGCTTGTATACTTCCTTTATATACTTGCTTAGTTCCCCCAGATATTTCTCTTTGTATGTGTGGTCGACCAGCTTCGCGTTTTCCAGGTTTGCCCAGAGGATGCGGTCCAGCCCTGCCAGACGCTCGTCACCCTCGCCCGTGCACAATGCGCGGACCTGCCGGGCCACCGCATCATCTTGCGGGCCGCCGCAGACCGCGTAGGCTTCGTTGAGCCGGCCCTGATACCCAACCCACACACTGCGCTGTTCCTCGATAGCCTCCGCCAGCGACGGAATCCGCGACGGGGCATCCGGATCCCCCATCTTCCATTTGAGGGCACTGACAGCGGTGGTGAACGACTCGTAATCAAGATTGAACTGCTCGCGGAACTTCTGCCATTGTTCCAGCGTGTCACGCTCCGCCGAAGCCGTCGTCAGCATGTTCGAGTAGCGATCCTCGACACTCTTGCACGCCGCGTGGATGCGCATCCACTCGCTGATCGTCTCGTTCGGATTGGACTCGCTAAGCTCCGCGTAGCCCTTCAAATAATCGTGGGCGGTGCGCATGGCCAGCGGGATCGTCTTAAGAGCGCTGACCGCCTCGGACTCCATCAAGCGGGCGGGGTTGGGACAACTCTCTTCATCGCGCAGCACGTTGAAGTACACCGACGCCTGGGCGAAGAACGCCTCTTCCCGCTCGATCACCCCACAGAGCTTCTGGAAATTCTCGAACGTCAGGTATTCGGGGGTGTCATCCGCCTTCATGCAACCGTACCAGGCGATGTACTGTTCCAGCGCATCGAGATAGTGCTGGGCTTTGTCACGCACCTCTTGGGTTTGGCCTGGGTTGCCCAGCCTTTCGGTGCGCAACGCCTTGCTTATGTCCACCAACGCCTCGCGGAGCAGGTGCTCCTCGAACAGACCAGCCTGAATGATCGTGATGTTTCTCTTTGGCGCATCAGCCCCAACCCCCAGAGAGAGCATCCTGGCCCAGAGCATGCCCCGTTCGAGATTACGGACGTCGGTGGTAAGGGCTCCTGCCAGTTGCAATGCCTGTTCCGAGGTCCGCTCGTCCTGTGGGCTGGCCAGCTTGGCATCGGCACGTGGTATGTCGATGTAGGCGTGGAACTTGTACCAGCTCAGCACCATCGCCCCCATCAGCACCACGAAGATCAACGGGCTGCCCCACTTGACCAGCTTGGTCAGCTTGCGGTTGCGGACCAGTTGTTTCTCGTTGCGGAACACCAGCCCCTTCTCGGGGAACACCTTGTCGAAGAACAGGTCGCGGATAAACAGCGGGCGTTTGTTGGGATACAGATCGTCCAGCGGGGCGAATTGGCCGGCGGCTTCAGCCCCCAGTCGTTCGGTCAGGTGCTTGAGGATCAGCGCCCCTTCCTGGGTGGCGCTGGTGAGGTAGACACCACGGAAGATCAGGTTCTTGATCGCCCGCGGGTTCTTGACCAGCGGGAACAGCGTGCGGATATAGGTCTGCAACGGGGCAAACAACTGCCGAAACTCGCCGGGGAAACTATATGCCAGCCCCAGGTCGATCTCGTCGGCTTCATCCTGCATTCGGCGCAAACGCAATTCGTCAAGACGCCGGTAGAGACCGTCGAAGTCCAGGCTGAACTGCTCGGGGTCATACAATTCGTTGAAGTCACCCGGCTTCGACCAGCCCACGATCTGGTTTTTGATACGGATGTCGCGTTCCGCCCGGTCGAACAACTGCATGAACCCCAGAATCTTGTCGCATTTGGTCACCACCAGATACGTCGCAAAGGTCACACCCAGTTTGCTCTGCAAGTCCCGAAGACGCTCCAGCATGGTGTTGGCGTCCTGCTCGACCTTCTCCGCCGGGTCCGCCAGCAGGTGCTCAGCCGACACACATGCCAACACCGCGTTGATTGGAAAACCCTTGCGACCCCTAACGATCGTGCCTAGAAACGCCTCCCACTCGCGGCGGTCCTCGTCTTCCTGTGGGTTGCACAATCGGCCGGCCATATCGACGAAAATCGCGTCTTCGCTGAACCACCAGTTGTAGTTCAGCGTGCCGAGTTGATAGCCTTCCGGGCGGCCCATCGAGAACTGCAATCCGCCCTTTTCGATAAGCCGCGTTTTGCCGCAACCCGAGTCGCCGATCACCACGTACCAGGGCAGATCATAGATATTGATCCCGCCCTTTTTCATATCGCGGATGGCGGTAAAGAACTTTTCGTTGTTGGCTTTGATTGCCGCCCCGACGTCCATCGAGACGCGCCCGCCCTCGGCATCGGCAGCCAAATCCGCCGCCATCCTTTTGCTGCGTTTCTTCTTGCCCCGCCCGAATATCTTGGCCAGGATAAACCCCAACAAGCAGATGACCAAAACCACCCCGCCCACGAGCAGGATGATCATGAACATGGACATGCCGGGGAAGATGTATCTCTTTAGTATGTAGATCGCTCCCAGGGGGGTGCCCAACCCCGCCATGGCAATCAACATACGAACCTCCGGGGGGAGGCTTTTGAACAATGAGATCAGCTTCTTCACGGTTTACAACACCTCGGGCCCCAGGCAATCGGAGCCTCACAAATCAAGAAAATGGAAAATGGAAAATGGAAAATGGAAAATGCGGGCTTGGCAGCGTTTTATTCTCCATTCTCAATTTTCCATTCTCCGCGATTCCCTTCGGGGCGCCGCTAAATGCTGCGGATTGTTACCGCTAACCCGCATGTGTACACAACGACAATGTCTCCCATCCCCCCATTTTCAATTTTCAATTTCGGAGACTGCTCCGACGGACTCCTGGTCCCAGCGGGCTTTCCACGTCTGGGCGGACTGCTCGATATCCTCGACCGCTTTTCCCCACGCCAACCGGAAGCTCACCAGCGCCCCACCCACGATCATGCAAAAGATCATCAGCACCACTGTCAGGCTTAGGCCCAGGTTATAATTTACCTTGATCTCCTGGTTATGCTGATAGGCGTCGGGGAACATCTCCTTGGCCCGCGTAGCGGCAAAGGCCGGCAGGCGGGTGTACAAACGCCGCGTGTAGTCCGCCAACTCCTGCGGGCGATCGTGATAGCCACCCTTGAACCCCAAACGCAAACAAACAAAGTAAAGGCTCAACAACTCCGCCAACTCGTCCTTATCCCGGCGGTCCCGGCGCTCCGCCAACTCATACTCACGCTGAACCTCGTCGCAATCCCGGAAGAAGTCGTCCCCACCCAACGCCTGGGCATGATCGAGCACGTGTGGATCAGTCTCGAACGGGCGGTCGAACCAGTAGTCGCGCCCTTCCCAGTCCATGTTGATCATCTTGTAGTCGAGGAGGTAGACCATCATCGCCTTGACCCGCTCGTGCCAGAGTTTCTCGGCTGCCGGGTCCTCACGGGTCAGGTCCTCCGCATCGCGTAAGGCTGTCAACGCCTCGTAACGGGCCTGCTCCGGCGACGGGAGCGTGCCGTGCTTGACCTGCCGCACGAAGTTGGTCAAAAACTCGAACACAGGCCAACACGACGCGGTCAGCTTAAGTGATGATGGCTCGCTGCTGTCGTTCATGAGCGCTCCTTCAGTACAACGAACAATGCCGGCTGGAACTTCTCAAACGCCTCCACGTAAGCCTCCTGGATGCCCACGCGGATGCCCCGCTCCTGCTCGCATTCCCGCCAGTAGTCGGTCCGGTCCGCCCCGATTGTCTTGTTTACCTTGAAATAGTGCAAGTCCTGCCGGCGCGGCAGTGTGCCGGCGGGCACCGACTTGACCTCCAGACGCAACCCCTGAACCGCCGTCGCGATGATCCGCGGCGCACGCGTGGGAGAAGCCAGCTTGAACTTCAACCGGTTGTAGATGTAACGCTCCAACTCGCCGATGTCCATCTCCTCCGACCGCAACCCCACGAACATCTCCAGGTTCTCGTCGATCCACCGGCGATCCAACTCGATCTCCAGACCCTGGCGACCGCGCCCGTCCTTCTTCCGCGTGAAAGGCCGCTCGGCATACGCCATCGGGCGCATGGCCTCCAGCAGCACGTTAAGCCGCGTCCGCACCCGCTCGAAGCTCTCACCCGGGCGATCGTGGTTGTAAACCGGGATCGCCGTGGGAACCAGGTCCTCATGAAAGACCGAAAGATGCCCGATCAAACGCGACAGCGACACGAAGGCATCATAAGGATGCAGCACCGGGCACTGCAACAACGCCTTGAGATGACCTCGGGCCTCGTTGAGAACGTGCAGCTTGAGCAGGTGCTCGGTATTGGCTGCCACCCCGTCGGTGAACAACATGCGATGCTCGCGGGCTTCGCGGGCCAATATGTCGTCCTTGGCTTCGACCTGGTCAGCCAGAGAACGAATCAGGGCGCTAAGCCCGGCGTCCGCCTGGATCGCCAGCAATGGGCCTGCCCCCAAAGCATCCAACTCCGGAATCGCCCCGGGGCGATCCGTCCGGCATACCGTCCCCACCCGCACGATCTCATAGCCGGTCATGTCCTCACCCTCGGTGAAGAGACGGGCACGCAAGCGGCGCACGTACACCATTTGGGGGTTTTCCCCGGTGTTCTCGTCGCGCCGCATAATCAATTCCGGCTCATACCGCGGAGTGCCTTCAACCTGTTCGGGGTTCTCCAGCGGCACTGAGTTCGGGCGTACGTCCTGCATCTGGGGGACCCCCAGGTAGACATCCAGCCGCCCTTGCGCCGTCTCGAACGCACCTTGAAAGTTCAGCGGCGGCACATCGGCGTTCTCCGGAATGCGCACCCAGCTCCCGTCTTTGAGCCGCACGACGCAATTGTCCAGCCGCAGGGTAAAGTTCTCGAGCGGTTCCGGGGCGACCTCCAGCTCGATAAACCCCCAGGCAAACGGGCGGATCGAATCCAGCCCGGTGCGCACGATATTCTCCATCCACCGCTGGCCTGCTTGCAGATGGTGGGGACGGAGGAACATCCCCTCCGACCAGTGAACTTCCGTCCAAAAGCTCATTATTTTCCCTCAAACTCCAAACGCTCTGTAGGGCGGGTTCCACCCGCCGTTCAGTCCAAAGTCCAAAGTCCAAAGTCCAAGGTCCATAGTCCGGTTGGTTTCTGACTTTGGACTTTGGACTAGGGACTTTGGACTTATCAACCGGTGCTATTCCTCAGCTTTTTCACCCTTGCCGTGCAGTTTGCGCACGCATTTCTTCTCATCGATTTTTATGTATTGCCCGTAGTGCTCCGGGTAGGCGCTCTCATCCACGCCGATTTCGCAAACCAGTTCGTGCGTGTAGGCACCGGGTGGATGGAACCTGGCTGGCGGCACCGCCATCACCTTTCCCTCACGGTCGATGAACTTCGCAAAAACGTAAATCACCGACAGGTCATTGTGCAACGGCCCCTTGAAGGAGAACTTCGCTGTCACCGTATCCTTCCGGTCCACCACCTTGCCGCGCAACCGCACCCCCACGTGCGTCCCATAATCTTCCTTACGGTCGGTAAGCGTAAAAACTTGATCCTTAGGCAAGTAAAATCGGTCGCCCCGGCCTTCCCAATCCTTATCTTTTTTGTCGCCGGAAATAGGGCGTCGCCTGAACCACTCCTCCGCCGTAATACCCGAATCAGGTTTAAGTCTGTCATTCTCCTCGCGTTTCAGGTCGTTGGGCGTAACGCAGACGATATTGACTTCAAGCGGCTCGCCGCGATCGGACCGGGTGAACATGGCGGTATTGATATGGTCCGCCTGCTCGATGGTCAGCACCCGCGAGCAACCCGGGGTCACCGCCCCGGCAATTGCAACTATAAGCCCAACAAAAAGATACCTCGACCAAGACCCGCCTTCGCCGCGCATCCTGCACTCTTGATTCATCTTTTTAATCCTTGCCGTTTTCTCGGTTTTTCGCGTTCCATTTTTCACGCTTCACGCTCCCCGTTGGGGAGCCGCTAAACGCCACGGACTCGTCGCCGCTAAACGCTACGGACTCGTCGCCGCTGAATACCCCGGTACCGTTGCGAACACCAACATTTTCCATTTTCCATTTTCCATTTCTTCGCGGTTGCTCATCCTGGTTAACCGACGCGTCCGTAGCTTTCTGCCAGCTTCTGACTGAGAAGCTCGCGGATGTGCTGGAGGAACAACTCCGGCCCATCCCTACGCAAGTACTCCTTTACCTTTATAGTGGGGTCCGAACCGGCGACTTCGGGACCCATCAGTTGAGTGCGAAGCTCGGAAGCAATCGACTCGATGGCACTATCGCACCCAAGCATAGCCGCCTGTGTCCAGGAGTATAGGAACCGCAACCGCATCTTCAACAACCCCACCGGTCTGCCTTCTTGCGGCGCGATGGCCTGTTGGGCTGTCTTTCGTACGTCGTCGCGCCGGGCGTAAACCTCCCACGGGACCTTTACCGAAGGATGATGCCGGGTGTACTTAGCCAGAAAAACCCGCATCCCCTTGTCAAAGTCATCCGCAAACCGCACCAACTCGATGCAGGTGTCCACCATGCGTTCAGCCGCCTGCACCGTCGGTTGAATATGCCCTTCCGACAACGGAGGCCTGGCAGAAGCCAACCGCTGCCAAAGCTGAGACAGCAGTTGGTCGGGCCCTTCCGACACCGCTCCAGTGCTAACCCGAACATCCTCGTGCAGGCGCTCGATTTTGGCATCCTTATCCGCGCGGAGTTGGTCCGCCTCAGCCCGCAGTTGTGTGATCTCTTCCAGGAGCCCGCGGTTCTCTTGTTCCGCCGCGTTGATCCGGTCCTGACCCGAGGCGTCCCGCTCCGCCCGCTGGAGCCGCAAGGTCATCTCCTCGTTATCGACTTGTGCCCGATGAAGTTCCGCGTTGCGGGCGACTAATTCCACCTCGGTCTGCTCGTGCTCCTTGCGCAACGCCTCCATACGTTCCCGCTGGTCGTCGACGATTCGCTGGAGTTCCTTGGAGCGCTTTTGCTCGGAGACCAGCAAAGTCTCCTGATGCGCCAGGTCGGCTTTAAGAGCCGCCAGCGTATCGTTCAAAACCGCTTTTTCTTCCTGGAGTGTATGGTTTTTCTTTACCAGCGTTTCGATGCGGTCAGGCGATCCGGCCCCGGAAACCTCGCCGCTACGGGCGCGATTCGCCAGCTCCTCCAACAGAGACGCCAGCAGACGGTAGCGCTGAGGTTCATCCGCCCTGGAGAACACCTCGCGCAAGGGCTCGAAAAGAGCCGCCCCATCTTCATCGCGAGTTTCTTCTCCAGCGATTTCCCCCTCGCCACCACTCATGACTTGCCGCGAACTATCCATAGGGATTCCCTTCGCCGACGGTGTCCCCGTTTTTCTCGCGACATTAAAGTACTATCGCATACCCACCGACACGCCGACGGTTATAATGTATCAAGCGCGTGTTTCCCCTTCGACGGTGCGCTTGGCGAAATCACCCTTGCCCCACCCGCTCGGAAAGATTATACCAGTGGGAAGCAGTGTCGCAAGGTGCCGCAGTAGAACGCGCTTAGAGTTCAACGCGTATGCCATCAGTATATCGACGCACCATTCTGAAACATCCCGGGCTCAGTGAGAGTAAATCCACACAACTCGCCGAGCGGCTGACCGCCGCCATCGAGCGGCAACAGAATCTTTCGGCAAAGTCGGCACACATCCTCCAGCTCACCGGCGAGCTTCAGGAAAACGAGGTGGCCTTCTTTGTGGGGCACGAACCCGCTGAACCTTTCCCCGTGGAGGGATTGTTCGACCCCAGCGTTGCCCCCAGCACTGAAAAAGAGCTTCTTGACCTCACCGCCGCCCTGTTTGACGCGCTGCGGGTGGCCCATGGTGGAGCCCAACAACGACCCGGGGTCCACGGCGGGCTTTGCCCGGGTGTTCTTCTCCAGTCACCTGACGGCATCACAAAGATCAGCGACTTCGGCGTGGCTCCGGCGATCTGCTCGGTCTTGGGCATCGAGAAGTATTTGAACCTGGCTATTGGGCCTGAAACCGGTGAACCGGCGGATGCTTGCGGAACTGGTGTCTGGAGCGTGCTCGATCCCGGCGACTTCGAGCACGACAATCGCATCTGCGGCTTCGTGGACCCTGAGCAATACGGCACCGGGCAATTGGACAGCTTCGAGCCGGGCTCAGACATAATCGCCGCCGCGTTCATTGTGCACCTTATGGCTGAACATCGCCATCCGTATCTGTTTTCCGATCCGGATGCCCACCGCCTGGCGGAGATGTCGGAGTTTATGGCAATGGGCCGCTACAACGGCGCCCGCCGCAAGGAACTCCGCGAGTCGTCGGATGCGGGCGTAAGGCAGTGGTGCGAGTTGATGGACAAGCTGCTGGCTCGGGTGCCGGAAAATCGGCCTACCGCCAGGGAGGCGCTGGCTGTCCTCGAGCCGTATGTAAAACCTCTCGACGCCGGCGAAATCCAACGGCGTCGCCTCGAAAACGCGGAAAAACTCGTCGGGCAGAAGGACTGGGCCGGGGTCCGCGCCGCGGTCAAGGGCATTGTCGGCAACGAGGAGGCCTCCGCTGACGTCGTTGATCGAGCCGGCACCCTGCTGCGTGAAGCCGATGCCAACCTTCTGCTGATCCAGGCCACCGAGCTGCTTAAGGGTGAATACTGGCTTACCGCCCGGCAGCCTTTGGATACCCTGTTGGCGTTGCCCGCGCTTCCCCCGGCAGTTGCGGAGAACGCGCGGAAGGCTTCAGGCCTCCTCAATCATAACCTTGATGTTTGGCAAGCGTTAGAGAAGGTCGAGGCGAGCCTCGGCAAGCCTCTGCCCGAGGGTCCGGCCCAGCGCCGGAAGCGGATCGCGGAAATTATGGCACCGTTGGAGGGATTGCCTTCCGAATCCAGCCTCTTGCCATTGGTGCGTGACCGGCGGCAAACGATCCGGCAGGATGTCTCCAGCCGCCTGGAACAGGTGGAGGCGGAGCTTCAAGCTGTCATCGACGCCGAGCACGCCCAGGCCCACGAGTGGTTCACCCCTCTGCAAGCCGCTTTCGACGACCGGCAATGGGAGACGGTGGAGGGCTTGCTGGGCGAGCGCCCCACCCTGCAACATTGGCCTGCGGAGCTTCGCAAACAGGCCAACCAGATCGAGCGAAGTCTTCTCGAACACCAGGAGCAGAAGCGCCGTCAGGCAGCTATCGACGCCGACCATCGCAAAGCCGCGGAGTGGATCGCTTCCTTACGAGAAGCGGCGGAGGCGGATCAATGGGACCGTGTCGGGAAATTGCTGGAAAAGAAGCCGAAATTGACCTATTGGCCTGACGGGGTGATCGAGGAGGCTGACGAGTTTGCCGCCCGCCTCGGCGAACACCGCGCAAGAGAGGCGGATTTCAAGCAAGCCGGTCAATGGTGCGATAAGCTGCGTAAAGCTGCCGAGGCTCAGAAGTGGAGCAAGGCAGCCGACATCCTGGCCCGCCGCCCGGAGCTGAAGCACTGGCCTGAGGAGGTGTTGGACGACGAAGCCTTGTACAAGGGTGAAGTCGAACAGCGGCTGGAAGCCATCGAGCTGGAACGTCGGCGAGCGGAGGAAGAGAAACGCCGGGTCCAGGAGTGGTTCACCCGCGCCCGCCAGGCAGCCTGGGACAAACAATGGAAAGAGGCGCTGGACATCCTGGAAAGCCCGCCCGCGGTGGAGCAGTTGCCGAGCGATATCGGCGACGACGCCGAGAAACTGAAAAAGCAATGTCTCGATGAACTCACCGAAGAGACCCTGCGGCAACTCGATACCCGCACCCAAAAGGTGCACGCCCTGGCAGAGAAGTTCGTCCGTAATCTGGCGACACAGCAGTTGAGCCGGTTTGTCGAGCCTGGTGCCCTCGCTATCAGTGTCGAGGAGGAACAGTTTGCCTCTGATCAGCAATCGGCTGACGGTTGTGCCCAACTGGTGGTCGCGTTCCGCGAATCGGCGGGTGTTCCGCAAGGCGAGCCGATTGCCGTCACGTTCGACTTCCAACTCCGTACGGACCCACCGCGAGTATGCGACGATGACGGAAAGGTCGCCCAGGCCTTGATGTCCGGTCTGACGGCAGTGCTGCACGGGTTGCAGAAGCTGCGGAGTAAGGAACTGTTTACTCCGTTGCGTGAGGGGCTTTTCCCTCAGTCCAAGGTTAAAGTGCGGCTTGAGGCGTTGGCCGACCAGGCCACGGCGGTCATCGACCTTCCAGGCTCCGGCTCTGCCGATGGCACCGTGGAAACCGGGATTGCCTGGGACCCCGTAAAGCTGCACTGGACGTATGCCGAACCGGGTGTCTTCGCCGGTGACGCCGCGAAGGTGGCCGCCGCTATCATACGCAAGACACTGGGTCCCAGGTTGCTGGAGGGGTCGGAAACTCTGCGAGACTATCAGCCGGTTCTGGGGTTGGAGGTTAATCCGCCACCGTCCCCGGCGCTGGAGGCATTAACCGCCGGCCTGCAATTCGAGGCACGGTTGACGATTCGCACCGGCGGGAAAGGGGAGCGGGGTGCGCTGGTGACTTTCCCGGTGGCTTACCCTCTC
>JAGLWJ010000139.1 GCA_023133475.1 Phycisphaerae bacterium
ATCACGTCATCTGCCATCTGCATGGCCACGCAAGCGTGGGCCATGCCACCCGCCATATTTTGTGGCATTAGGCGGGTGGCCAATCGCTTTAGCGGTGGGGGACGCGAATGGTTCATCCGAGCACCGTCAGACGTCGGGTGGGTGGAACCTCGTGAAACGAGGTGGAACCCACCAACCGACGCGGTGGGTTACGCTTCGCTGCGCGAAGCTCCACCCACCCTCCACTGCGTAGTTATTTTTGCGCCGGCCCCAAGTTGCCGTCAAAGCCCCGGGCTGATTTCTATTTGGAATCTGGCTGCGTCATACAGGTCCACGTCGAGATCATAGTCCACGTCGCTGAGCCTGAACTGCTCCATCGAACAGCCCGGCGGCGGAGTGGTGACATTCGGGCCGGCCATGCAATCCGCAAACACGCTGAAATCGGCAAGGTCTACGTCGCCATCGTCGTCCAGGTCGCCAAAGCAGAAACGCATCGGAGTGGGGAAACCCAGCCAACCCACCTGCTCGCCGTTAGGCCCCGCGGTGTTGGCCGGCGAGCCGGGTTGAAGCAGGTAGTTGCGATTCGCCGAGTCAACAAAAAGCGGATCCGCAGCAATGTTGCCCACCCCGCAACTGGTGTTCGACGCCAGACCCAAAACGCAGTGATTATAGTCGGCGATGTAACAGGTGTACACGGTGGTCGGCCAGATAATGCACTGGTCCACGGTGGTGCCCGACACCAAGGCGGTCAGGGCTTCATAGCGGAGGACTTTCATCGTGGAATTGCTGAGGGAAAAGACCGTGCCTTCGTCCCCACCGTGCGCATCGGCGGCGAAGGAAACATCAAACATCAGCAGGTTGAAAAACGTCGCCGGGCTATTGCCACCACTCATCGAGAGAGCCTTATCACGCAAGTTCCAAAAGATGCAGTTCTCTACGTGTGGATGAGTTCGGAGACTGTCAAGGGCATCATCCCCGCCGTCGGCGAAGACACACCCTCTCACCACCTTATCGCCGACATAATCCGGATTGAGGGCAATGATGTTCAAACAGTCGCCGTCGTATCCGCAGGGGTTCTTCTCTGCCCGCCCCAACCCCACAAACCAGGTGTCCTCGATAAGCAGGGTGTAGTCGCCGTTGCCCTCCCAATCAGCCCCGTGGCCGTTCTTGGCGATCAACGTTTTTTTCACCGTGTAGCTGCCGTTCCCGGTGCCGTGCAGCGGCTTGCCGCAATTGTAGGCCAACACACACTTGTTCATGTCGAGCGAATGCCCGTCCTGAAAACGCATGATGGGAGGGCGGGCGTGACCGGCTACGCTTCCGTTTCCGGCACCGGTGAGAATCACGTGCTCGTAGGTCGAGGTGCCATCCCCGTAATGGAAGATACCTCGCCAGGCATCGGGGTTATAGGGAGGATCAGCGCAGGTTTCCATCAATTGCAGAGCGGGGGCGGCGTTTGTGGGGAAAATGAAGATGGGCTCGGATTGCGCCCCTATCGCTTGGACCTGCCCATAAACGTTGATAAGCGTCCCATAGCTCGGCGGGCCTGCAACACCACGGTCGATCATGATAAGGGTTCCGGGGTTGATGGTCAGCGTATCATTCGAGCCCACAGTGATGTTCCCGGTCACGTGGATCACCCCGTCGCCGGATCCCCAGGTCAGATCGTCGCCCGATAACGTGCCGGACATGCCACGGGAAGTGGGATTGTCCAACACCGTCACCATCTTCGAGGCGGACACGGAAAAGGGGGTTCCACCAGCCTCCCCGCTAAGCGAAACGGTGACTTCGATGTCGCCGGCCGGCTCGGCGGCGCCGTTGTCGAGCAGAATTGTGACGCATCCCATGCCGTTATAGAAACGAATCGAATCAGCCGGGGGCACGCCGTCATGGGTGTCGAAGACCACAATCGAGGTGGGGACCGCCGACTGATCCGAGACGCGGACCGCCGAAACGCTCCCGAAGACATCCCATTGACGCCACTCGATATCGCCGCGTTTGTCCAGGAGTTCCGCCTTGATCGTCAGCGATTTGTCGTTAACCATTCGCGACGGCATGGTAACACACATCGACGCCGGCGGATCGGGAGGGCAAGTTTGTGCCAAAGCCGAGCCGGCAACAGCACAAGCCCAAACAAAACCCAAGCATGGCATGATCCGACAACACATAATCCGACTCGTTCTCATCTTAGGCATACTCCCCTAATGACTGCCATTCCCCTCATCACCCCCGCGAACAACACCACTTGGTGTTCCCTGTAACAGCGTACCACATCCACTCCTCGAATAAAACCGTCCACGGGAAATTGGGGGGAGCGCCGGCAATGAGAAAGCCCCAAAGTATGCCTACATAGGTATTTTTCCTATGAAAGCTGCTTTTTTCTCTGGATTAGTTGCACAAGAACGGATAAAAGGTCTGATAATGTAGCTATAAGCCCGCTGTGTCGGAGTGGGTTCAGCGTCTGTGTACAGAGGAGTAAACGCCATGGCAAAGAAGAAGGCTCCGAAGAAGAAGGCAGTGAAGAAGAAGAAGAGCACCACTGCCAAGAAGACTTCCAAGAAAAAGAAAGCGTCGAAGAAAAAAACCGCCAAGCGAACTGCGGCACCAAAGAAAAAAGCCACAAAAGCGAAGTCGGTTAAGAAAAAAGGCGCAAAGAAGGCAAGGGTTGCCAAGAAAAAGAGGAAAAAAAGAAAGCCAAACGCGGCTTTCATGAAACCTCTCACCCCTTCGCCGGAGTTGGCTGCCGTTGTCGGCAAAAACCCCCTGCCGCGAACCCAGGTGATCAAGAAAATCTGGGTTTACATTAAAAAGCACAAACTGCAGGATCCCCGGGACCGTCGCATGATCAATGCCGACGACAAACTCCTGGGCCTGTTTGGCGGTGCGAAGCAAGTCAGTATGTTTGAACTGACCGCTCTGGTTTCCAAACACCTTATGTAGTTCAGCCGACACCTGAACTAACGCGGGCTTTGGATGGTCCTTGTTGGGCCGTGCAAAGCCCGCGTTTTTGGATCGTAGGGTGGGTGGAGCCCACCAACCAGGAATGAGTCCAAGGTCCAAAGTCCAAGGTCCAAAGTCCAAGGTCCAAAGTCCAAGGTCCAAGGTCCAAGGTCGGTGGCACTGGCGTCCCCGCTGGTGGTGGTGGGTGGCCCATGGCTTTAGCCGTGGGGGGACACGAATCCAAGCGTCCAGGCTGCTACGGAGTCCAGCGGTGCTCGGATGAACTATTCGTGTCCCCCACCGCTAAAGCGGTGGGCCACCCGTCCAAAGTCCCGTTGGTTTCTGACTTTGGACTTTGGACCTTGGACTTATTAGCCGAGGCGGGTGGAACCCGCCCTACGAGCTGCGTGAGGTTTTTCACAACAGGGCTTTGAACCGCTCGAAGAAGTCCGGGAAAGTCTTGCTTACGCAGGCAGGCTCTTTGATGACCACACCGTCCAGCCGCAAAGAGGCCAACGCAAAACTCATGGCCATCCGATGATCGTCGTAGGTCTCGATTTTTGCGGGGACCAGCCTGGTGGGCGGGCAAACGGTCAAACCGTCGGAGTGAACTTGCACCTTGGCACCCAACGCCCCCAGTTCATGAGCCAACGCCGCCAAACGGTCGGTCTCCTTCAACCGAAGGTTTGCAACATTCCGCAAACGGGTGGGCCCCTCGGCAAACAACGCCACTACCGCCACGGTCTGAACCATGTCCGGCATGTGGTTTAGATCGACGTCAATACCACGCAAGCCTTCACCGGCAGGCGGAGCGTGCACGGTTAACCGATGCGGCTCGCGGTGGATGCGACAGCCCATCCGCTCGAGGATGCCCACGAAGTGTGCGTCGCCCTGGATACTGTCGGTGCCCAGCCCCTCCACCGTGACGCTGCCACCAGCCACGGCGGGCGCCGCCAGAAAGTAAGAAGCGTTGGAGGCATCGGGCTCGATGGCGTACCGGCGAGCCTGGTATCCCTGCGGTGCGGAGACGATGTAGCGCGCCCTGCCGGACTCGACCCGATCCAGGACCGTAACCTCGAAAGCATCCATCACCGCCAGCGTCATGCGCACATACGGTTCACTGACCAACTGCCCGCCAACCTCGATCATTACGTCCGAGCGGGCACAAGGAGCAGCCATCAGTAATGCACTGACCATCTGACTCGATGGCGGCGAGTCGAAATGCACCTGCCCTCCCTTAAGCCCCCGTGCGTGGATGCACAGCGGCGGATATCCTTCCCGCCCCAAGTAGCTCACCGGGGTGCCGAGCCATTGTAGAGCCTGCACCAGGTCCTCGATGGGCCTCTCCTGCATTCGGGCTGTTCCATCCAGCACGTATTCACCAAAGCCCAACGCACACAAAGCCGTGCAAAAACGCATGGTGGTGCCGGAGTTCCCACAGTAAATCTCGGCATCCGAAGCCGGCAAGTGCCCTTGGCAACCCGCCACCTCGACCGTGCAAGCGTCCGGATCGGCGGTTATCGCCACGCCCAACCGCTGCAGCGCAACGATCATGTGCTGAGTGTCATCCGCGAACAACACCCCGGTCAACCGGCTTTTGCCCTTCGCCAGGGCTGCGGTAATCATGGCACGATTGGTAATACTCTTGGAACCGGGCAACCGAACCACGGCGTTCACCGGGCCGGAGGCGGAAGGCAGCAAAAGGGCACACATGGCAGGTAGAATAACCAAGCCTGAATCCGCAATCAATGATCGGCAGGGTGTGCCCCTGGGGTGGACCAGTGCCAACAGTCGGATGTAGGGCGGGTTTCACCCGCCGCACCATGCCACAAAGGCGGGTGAAACCCGCCCTACAACTGCGGATTGTCGCCGCTAAACACCTCCGCGCCGTCACGAGTGCCCACATTTTCCATTTTCTGCGTGTTCGGTGGCGAATTTGATGCAATTGTGCTGGTGTGGAAGGGGTGGGTTGATCGGGTTGGTGGGGGACAGTACGATTGTGTAGAGGATGAGATGGTCTGCGCGGCGGTAGGCGTGTGCCCCGGTGGTTCGCACCGCCGATTCCCTTTTTTCGGGAAATGGTTTGGGTGTGTCGCCAACCGCGGAGCAAGGCGGGTTAGCATGGCAAGACGACGTCAGAAAATAGGCGAAATTCTGGTCGGATGGGGCATCATCGAGCAGGAGTCGCTCAGTGATGCGCTTAAGCACGGCATGGAAAACGGGCGCCGCATCGGCGAGGCTCTGGTCGAGCTCGAATTCTGCAAGGAAGATGATGTGACCAAAGCGCTGGCCACTCAGTTCGGGCTGGAATATCTTGATCTCGACAAGAACATGATCCCCACCGGCAGCCTGGACCTGATTCCCTCGGACCTGATCAAGCGTCACATGGTGCTTCCGGTGGAGAAAGAGAACGAGCGCCTGAAGGTGGTGATTACCGATCCGCTGGACTTGGAAACGCTCGATCTGCTGCGGTTTCGGCTTAATGTCGAGATAACCCCGGTGCTGGCGCCCGCCTCGAAGGTGCGGGAATACATCAACCGCTTCGTGGAAGGGCGCAATGACGATCTGTCCCAGACCATGAAGAGCATTGACCAGGCGGTGGAGGAGGAAGCAGCCGTGGCGGTGGAGGGGGTTGGGGACGACGAGGATGGTGATGCCCCGATCATCCGCCTGATTAACCTCCTCATTGGCGAGGCGGTCCGCTCGCGGGCGAGCGATATCCACGTCGAGCCGATGTCCGACCGGGTGCGGGTGCGTTATCGGGTCGACGGGGTTTGTCTGATCCGCGACGACATCCCCAAGAACATGCAAAGTGCGGTCACCACTCGCCTTAAGATCATGGCTGGGGTGGACATTGCCGAGCGGCGGCTGCCCCAGGACGGGCGTATCAAGATGAAGATTGGGGGTGAGCCCATCGACTTTCGGGTAAGCTCCTGCCCGGCGTACCACGGTGAGAGCATCGTGTTGCGTATTCTTCGCCCGGAGTCCGCCAATGTCGGCATCCAGAAGTTGGGTTTCGAGTCGGCCAACTATGAGATGTTTCAGCGGATCATTCGGCGTCCCAACGGCATTTTCCTGGTCACCGGCCCCACCGGGTCGGGCAAGACCACGACGTTGTATGCCGCGTTGCAGGAGTTGAATCGCCCGGACAAGAAGATCATTACCGCCGAGGATCCCGTGGAGTATAACTTCACGGGCATAAACCAGTGCCAGGTTCGGGAGGGGATCGGATTAACCTTTTCCAGGATTCTGCGGGCCATGTTGCGTCAGGCCCCAAATATCATCCTGGTGGGCGAGATTCGTGACCGCGAGGTGGGCGACGTGGCGATTCAGGCTGCTCTTACCGGGCACCTGGTGTTCAGCACTTTGCACACCAACGACGCCCCGTCGGCGATCACTCGTCTGATCGACATGGGCATTAAGCCGTTCTTGGTGGCCAGTTCGATTCAGGCGATCATGGCTCAGCGGTTGATCCGCCTGATTTGCCCGGAGTGCAAGGAGGAGGACCCAGCCCCGGATCGTTACGTTTTGCGTCTGCTGGGTCTGACCGAGGAGCAGTTGGCCGGCAAGACTATTTACCGGGGCAAGGGGTGTTCGCGGTGCAGTGGGACGGGGTATCGCGGTCGGCAGGGTATTTTTGAGATGCTCCAGATGAATTCGGAGCTGCGTGAGTTGGCATTCAATCGGGCTCCGAGCAATCAGTTGCGAAAGGCGGCGATTGCCTCGGGGATGCGGACCTTGTTGGACGATGGGAACCTGAAAATTCTGCGTGGGGTCACCACGCCGGAGGAAATCACCCGCATTACGCAACAGGAAGGATTGGTCACCGCCGAGACTGAGTGACTGAGGGGGTAGGGTGGGTGGAACCTCGCGGAGCGAGGTGGAACCCACCATTCAAAGGCAAGAGGCAAGAGGCAAGAGGCAACAAGGCAACAAGGAGAGGATATGAGTAGGTCGGGTCCGCAGACCCGACGTTCGGGATTCCCAACGGCACCACCGGGGGATGTCTGACTTTGGACTTTGGACCAGGGACCTTGGACTTATTAGCCCCGGTGCGGTGGGTTCCGCTTCGCTTCGCGAAGCTCCACCCACCCTACTAAAAGCTGAGAGCTAACATGGGTGCATTACATATTGATCGTCTGCTGGAAACGGTAATCAAGCAGGGGGCGTCGGACCTGCACATTACGGTGGGCCGCCCGCCGGTGATTCGCCTGCACGGGCACCTGCGGGATTTGGAGACCAAGACCCTCACGCCGGAAGACACCACAGGCCTGATGAAGTCCATCACCCCGGACCGCAATCAACAAGAGCTTCAGGAGGAGGGGGGCACGGACTTCGGTTTCGCGTTCGGCGACGCGGGGCGGTTTCGCGTGGCGGTTTTTCGGCAAAAGGGCAGCCTGGCGATGGTGCTGCGTTTGATCCCCACGAAGTTCCTGACTTTCGACGAGATCGGCCTGCCCAAGATCGTGGCGGCGTTATGTCGTCGCCCGCGAGGGCTGTTTCTGGTGACCGGGCCGACCGGATCGGGCAAGACCACCACGTTGGCTTCGATGCTGAATTACATCAACAGGAATTTCGATCGGCACATTGTGACGGTGGAGGACCCCATCGAGTATTACCACAACCACAAGACGTCGATTCTCAACCAGCGTGAAGTGGGTGTGGACGTGCCCAGTTTCTCCGAGGCTTTGCGTCGTGTGTTGCGTCAGGACCCCGACGTGATTCTGGTGGGCGAGTTGCGCGACCTGGAGACGATGGAGTCAGCCATCCGGGCTGCCGAGACCGGGCACCTGGTATTCAGCACGTTGCACACTACTGGCTGTCAAGGCACCATCAACCGTATTGTTGACGCTTTCCCGCAGGAGCAGCAGGAGCAGATTCGCGTGCAGTTGTCCACCAATCTGATCGCGGTGCTCTCGCAGGCTTTGATGCCCAGGATTCCCAAGGGGATGGTGGCGGCTTACGAGTTCATGGTGGTCACCCCGGCGATCAGCAACCTCATTCGTGAGAACAAGACGTTCCGTATCGATTCGAGCATTCAGACGGGCAAAAAGTTCGGCATGCAGTTGCTCGATGAGCACCTGTTCGGTCTCTACGAACGTGGGGTGGTCAACGAGGCGGACGCCATCGACCGAAGCCGCAACGCCGGGCAATTGCAGGACAAGATCGACGCCCACAAGCGAGGCCAGGACATGACCGAACTGGGCGGCGAAGGCAAAGATGATGAACCAAGGGTGATGCGAACCGGCTAGGTTTTGGTCCAAAGTCCAAAGTCCAAGGTCCAAAGTCCTGCCGGTTTCTGACTTTGGACTTTGGACTCGGGACTTTGGACTATTTGATGGAGCCACAGTAGATGTCAGACAAGCCCAAGATGCCGCCTGTGGAGCAGTTGCGTGGGCGTCAGCTCGGTCGCATTTTGATAAAGATGGGCCGTATTCGGCGGGCGGAGGTCCATGAGGCGCTGGAAATCCAAAAGCAACGCCGCGGCCCAATCGGGCAGATTCTGGTGGAATTGGGGCACATCGACGACGAGGACCTCAATCTTGCCCTGGCTGCTCAGATCGGCATGGAGTTTGTCGATCTGGCTGCGATGGATATTCCGGACAAAGTGATCGAGATAATCCCGGCCCAGATGGTCAACACCTACCAGGTTTGCCCTTTCGACTACGACGAGGGCCGTAATCTTGTTTCCCTGGCTTTGGCAAGCCCGGACAACTTTCAGGCCACCGACGACCTCAAAACCCTGCTTGGCGTCGAGGTGAAGCCGGCAATCACCACCGAAAGTGCCCTGAAAGATGCCATATCACGCTACTACCCCGAGGATGCCGAGGACTCCATTCAGGACCTGATCGAGGAAATCGCCGGGGACGAGACCCTGGCGCAGTTTGAAGGGCGCGGCGAGTCGATCGACCTGGCGGAACTCAAGGAGATGATCGACGCCAACCCGGTCAAGAAGCTGCTCAACCTGGTTCTGCTGCAAGCCATCCGCGACAAAGCCAGCGACATCCACTTCGAGCCGTTCGAGGAAGAGTTCAAGATGCGCTACCGCATCGACGGTGTTCTGTACGACATGGTGCCTCCGCCGCGCCACATTTCGATGGCGATTGCCTCGCGTATCAAGGTGATGGCCAGCCTGGACATCGCCGAGCGGAGATTGCCGCAGGACGGGCGTATCGAGCTGTCGTTGGGCAAGAACCCGATCGACCTGCGTGTGTCGGTGCTGCCCACCATGTTCGGCGAGAGCGTGGTTATGCGTGTGTTGGATCGGTCAGCCGTTTCGCTGGATTTGGACAAGCTGGGTTTGCGTGACGACGATCTGGTGACCTTTCGGCAAGTGATGCGCAAGCCCAACGGAATCGTGATCAACACCGGCCCAACCGGGTCGGGAAAGACGACCACCCTGTACGGCGCGTTGCGTGAACTGAACACCCCCGAGGTCAAGATTCTCACCACCGAGGACCCGGTCGAGTATGACATTGACGGGCTGGTGCAGGTTCAGATTCGCTCGGATATCGGACTGACCTTTGCCCGTGCCCTGCGTAGCTTCCTGCGTCAGGACCCGGACATCATCCTGGTGGGCGAGATTCGTGACCTGGAGACCGCCCAAATCGCGGTGCAGGCAGCGTTGACCGGACACTTGGTCTTCTCGACGCTTCATACGAACGACGCGCCTTCGTCGATCGCGCGTTTGCTGGACTTAGGACTGGAGCCGTTTTTGATTACAGCGACACTTGAGGCGATTGTCGCACAACGGCTGGTCCGGCGGATTTGCGCTAATTGCAAATCCGAGTTCAGCCCCACAGAAGAACTTTTGATGGAGTTGGAGTTGACTCCGGAGAGCATCGGCGACCGAACGCTCTATTACGGTAAAGGGTGTGACTATTGCAACAACACCGGTTACCGCGGGCGGATGGGCATTTACGAACTGATGGTGTTCAATGATCGTTTGCGGGATATGGTCATGCGGCATGCCTCCACGGCGGTGTTGCGGAATGAAGCGGTGAAATCCGGGATGCGCCCGTTGCGGGACAGTGGGTTGATGGCCATCTACGACGGGATCACCACCATCGACGAGGTGGTCAAAGAGACCATCGTCGAGGAATAGTTGAGGAAATGGAAAATTGAAAATGGAAAATTGAAAATGGGGGGATGGGAGACATTATGGAAAACATGGAAGACCATCGCGATCTTTCCCATTCTTAATTTTTAATTTTTAATTTTCCATTTTTTTGTCGAGAGGCGTAGAGATGGGCACTTTCACATATGAGGCGATGAACCGGGACGGGCAGTCGGTCAAGGCTGAGGTGAGTGCTATTTCCAGCGAGGAAGCCTTGTCCAAGATTCGCAACCTAGGCCTGTTCCCCACCCGCATCCGCGAGAAAGGTGGCAAGAAGAAACCGGGTGAGGCGGTTGCCGGAAAGAAGAAAAAGGGCGGCGGCACTATTGCATTCGGGAAGGTCGGGCAAAAGACCGTCGTGCAGTTCACCCGCCAGCTCTCCACCCTACAAGACGCGGGCCTGCCGATCCTCCGCAGTCTGCAAATCCTCCATGAGCAGCAAAAGCCCGGCCTGATGCGCAACATCCTCCACGACGTAGCGGACGACGTCGAAGGTGGGGCGACACTCTCGGAGGCGTTTGCCAAGCATCCCAAGGGATTCAATCGGCTTTATGTGAACATGGTGGCTGCCGGGGAGACGGGTGGTGTGTTGGACGTCATCCTGCAGCGGTTGGCTGAGTTCATGGAGAAGTCGCAGCGGCTCAAGCGCAAGGTGACCGGTGCCATGGTCTACCCGATCTGCGTGATCAGCTTTGCGGTGGGGATCGTTGCGGGCATCATGATCGTGGTGGTGCCCAAGTTTGAGGAAATCTTCCGGGACTTCGGCACCACGCTGCCTAGTGTCACCAAGATGCTGATCGGCGTCGCCAACTGGTTTGTGAAGGCCTCTCCACCGGGCTGGGCGGTGCTTCTGGTCAGCCCTATAGCTTTGGTGTTGGTGCTCAAGTTGGTCCGACAGTCCAAAGGCGGGCGGTACGTGGCGGATGCAGCCAGCCTGAAGATACCGGTGCTGGGGCAGATTCTGGAGAAGACCTCGGTTGCGCGGTTCACCCGAACGCTGGGCACGCTGATCAATGCCGGCGTCCCCATTCTCGAAGCCATCAACATTACAAAGGATACGTCAGGCAACGAGGTCTACGCCCGGGCTTTGGGCTCGGTGCATGATGCCATTCGCGAGGGGGACAGTTTTGCCAACCCGCTACGTAGCAGCAAGGTGTGTGATTCCATTGTGGTGAACATGATCGACGTCGGCGAGGAGACCGGCGACCTCGATAAGATGCTCATGAAAGTGGCGGACAACTACGACGAAGAGGTGGACATCTTGGTCGGAAGCCTGGTGTCGCTGCTGGAGCCGATACTGGTGGTTTGCCTGGGTACGTTGGTCGGCTTCATCGTTGTGGCTTTGTTTTTGCCGTTGGTCTCGTTGATCGAGTCGGTTTCGGGCTGATCGAATCCAGTGGGTGGGCCACCGCTTTAGGGCTTGTCAGTTTAGTCTGTAGCGTCGCCCCTTGTGGGCGGCGCACCCGTGTTTTTCGTCACCCACAAGGGGTGACGCTACATTGGGAATTGCCGCGGAGATGTAGGAGTTGAGAGCAAGATGTTAAACATGCGTGAACAAACTCTGGTCAAACAGGTCGGTGGCGAACGGTGTTCCGGTTTTCGGCGTGGTTTCACCCTGATCGAGTTGTTGGTGGTGGTGGGGATCATCGGGCTTTTGCTGGCCATTTTGGTTCCCAGCCTGTCCGGTGTGCGAGACCGTGCCAAGGCGGTCGCCACCCAATCGCAGATCGCCGGGCTGACCACGGGTCTGGAATCCTACAAGACCGAGTCGAGTCTGGGCGGATCGTATCCGCCTTCGAAGTCGGACGACGATCCGACCTTGGACCCTCCATCCGACCAGATCGCCGACCCGCTGCCATTGCCGAGCGGGCTCCCCAATTCAGGTGCCATTTTGCATCACACCGCCGGGGCAAGCTTGCTGGTTTATGCGTTGAACGGGGCGGATGGGCTGGGGACACCGGGGTTTGTGGATATCAACGGCGATGACAAATGGTCCGACGACTTTGGGGTGGATGATGCTTATGCCATATCTGAAGGCAACCCAGGCGATCTCCCAGCCGGCGAACCGATGGTCACGCGCTACGGGCCTTTCGCCGAGAGCGACCCTTTGCTCAAAAGCATCAAGTCGGTCGGCGAACTGGTCGGCAAGGGGATCATTCGTGAGCCCCCATCCTCCCTCGGCTGGGGTGACACTCTGGATGGGGGTGACTACAAGCACAAGGTGTTTACGGACCAGTGGGGTTATCCGATTCTTTACTACCGCGCCCGCCGCGGTGCCAGAGCCATTATCCCCACCACTAACCCAAAAATGCCGGGCATCTACGATCCGTACGACAATCTGGCCATTATCGGCAAGACCGCCCAAAACGGCAGCGTCATTGCCAACTTCGAGGGGCTATACCCAGGCAAGGGAGGAGCTGCTGCGATGGGCCACCCATTGGCGTACTTCACCTCGGACCTGGAGCCGGCGGCCAGCCCTGCACAGCTTGATCCGGCATCAGACAGCTTTCTGGCCAAGTATGCCAACTCCTTCGAGCAGTACATCCTGGACAAGAGCGTGACCGGCAGACCAACACCACTCAACAAGAACAGCTTCCTGCTGATCAGTGCCGGGACGGACGGTTTTTATGGCACCGCCGATGACGTTACCAACTTCGGAAACAGGTAAAGGAGGTAGGTGACGTGTGTAGACCAAGTCCAAAGTCCCTGGTCCAAAGTCCAAAGTCCAAAGTCCAAGGTCCAAGGTCCAAGGTCCAAGGTCCAAAGTCCAAGGTCCAAGGTTCAAGGTCCAAAGTCCCGCTGCTTTCTGACTTTGGACTTTGGACTTTGGACTTTGGACTTATTAAGCGGTGTGGTGGGTTCCGCCTCGCTGCGCGAGACTCCACCCACCCTACGAGGGCGGGCTTTACGTTGGTCGAGCTATTGGTGGTGATTGCCATCATCGTGATTTTGATCGGGGCGGTTGTAATGGTGGGCGGTTCGCAGGTGGAAAAGGCCAAGGTCCGCGAGACCAGTGCATTGCTTAATACCCTGCACATGGCAGCCGGGCAATTCGCCGATGAGAAACCGCTTGGCAAAGTGCATAGGTATACAACACGCTATGGGTATTACCCACCAGATGAACTCGACGGATTCGTCGAAGACATCGGGATTCCCCGTCCTCCCCAAGATAAAAAAATAATCCGGATTTCTCCCGGAGGCAAAAAATGCTTCGTGAAGCTGCCCGACGACGACGAGATCGAGGGAGTGCACTACGGCGACATCAAAGCCTTCGCTCTGGCCATCCGCTGCTACAGCGAGGCGGCGGCGGCGACGATCGACCGCATCCAACCCAAGCACCGCCATGCCGCCGACCCCGCTGACCCCGGTAACCCTGCTGTCCCCGGTGAATATCTGAATCGTGACGGTGATGACGCTTTCACCACCGATGAGGACGAGCCGCTGGACTATTTCGTGGATGCCTGGGGCACGCCAGTGGCATACTTCGCTACCGCGGAAATGAAGGGCGACGTTTCCTCCTTACGCTCTGTATGGGACAGCGATACCGACAATAATGTGCAGGCCGAGGGGGATCGGTTGCGGACCTGCCGGGCTTTGCTGAGTCTGAGCAACCACGTTCCGGTTTTTGTCTCTTACGGGCCGGACGGGCCTGAGCAGTTCTCCGCGGATTTCAGGGAAGCAGGGGTGGGCGAAGGTTTCCCCCCGGACCTGATCTATGATTTCGGGCAGCCGGACCCTAAATATACGTTCGACCACCCGATGAATCAGGATAACGTGTACTCGAACGAAACGGTGCAGAAAAAGATCATGCACATGTCTCTCGTCGAGGGTGTAAGGTGAGTCAATTTGAGAGTCGAGGGTTTGAGCATTGAGACCCAATGCCGCCATCTAACACCGTGAACTTAAGGATACGTGTCCATGAACACGATGACGCATTTTCAGCCCCCAAAGGGGGCGACGGAATATAGCCCAGG
>JAGLWJ010000014.1 GCA_023133475.1 Phycisphaerae bacterium
TTTAGCGGTGGGGGACGCGAATACCTGATGCAATTCGCGTCCCCCACGGCTAAAGCCATGGGCCACCCAACCATCTGTTCATGGGCGATAGTGCCATTTTCGATCAGACAGTTTCACGTTTCGACGGGGCGGGCCTAGCGCAAGCCTGCGCCACGAGGCGAAAAAACCATCGACAGGGGAAAAAAACACGTAAGGCACAAGGGGGTTGGCTACTATAATAGGACAGATATAGGAAGGCTTGTAAAGTGTAACTGAAGATCAGGTGCGAGTGCTCCGCAGGGAAAAGCCATGGACAGCACGCGAGGCAGTCTGCTCAAGCGGGTGGGGAACCATCGGGACGGTTCGAGTTGGCGTGAATTCTTTGCGATCTATTACCCCATCCTGCTGGGCTACGCGCGAGTGCGAGGCCTGAAGGCCTGCGATGCCGAGGACGTGGCTCAGGATTGCATGATGATCCTCCAGCGCCGCCTGCCGCACTTGCAATATGATCGCTCCAAGGGGAAGTTCAAGTCCTGGCTGTGGCGGGTGGCCAACCACGAGATCATCCGCAAGGTTCGCAAGCGAACGCCGGCCCATGCGACCACCGGAATCCTGGTCAATATGGAGAGCCGCGAGAACACCCCCGACGAAGTCTTTGATCGTATATGGCAATATGAGCACGCCAGGGCTTGCCTGGAATCGCTTCGCCCGCACTTCGAGTTTCACATCTACGAGGCGTTTCGGCTCTTTGCCCTGGAGGAGATGCCCGTCGAGCAGGTGTGCGAGAAGCTGGGGATGAGCAAAAACCAGGTGTATGTCGCCAAGCACCGGGTGATGCACAAGCTCAAAGAGCAGATGTCCCGGATGTTGGGAGGAGGGCATGACCACTAACGGTGTTGAACCAAAGGTCACAACCGCGTGCCTGACCCATTGTGAGATGGAAGAGTACCTGGCGGGCATAAATGATACCGCTCGGTGCCGGCAGATCGAGGAACATCTTGCGGGTTGCTCGCATTGTGCCGCCTTGCACCAGGAACTTGCGGAGGACCGGGAGGTAGTGGGCTGGCTACATCCACCGACGGCGTTGGGCGATGTTTCGGGCTACGGCAAGCCTGGGAAGGAGACATCACCCGGCGAGATTGATCCCGATCTGATTCCCAACTACCGGATCGAACGCGAGTTGGGGCGTGGGGGGATGGGCATCGTTTACGAAGCCTTTCATACCCGCCTGCACCGGCGGGTCGCCCTGAAGGTGCTTCCGGCGCTGGTGCGGATGACTCATCCCCAAGCCGTTCAACGGTTTGAAATGGAGGCGGTCTGTGCCGCCCGCCTGCACCACACCAACATCGTCCCCATCTACGAATGTGGGGAGGTGAACAACGTCTACTATTACACCATGGAACTGGTGGAAGGTTTCCCGGTCAGCCAGGTGATCCGTGAAGCCGGCAGTTCAGTCTGGGCACAATCACGACTTAAAGGCTCATCCACCGTAAGTGGTGTCGGATTCCCCACCGATACCGACACAGCCGATTCGGCGCGGGCAACCGTGAAACCGTCGAGCAAGTTTTCGGTGCGGTCCAGCCGTATCTCGTCGTTTTTCAGCACTTCTGATACGTACTATCGTCAGGTGGCCCGCTGGATGGCGGAGGTGGCGGACGCCCTTCAATACTCCCACGAGCAGGGGGTGGTGCATCGGGACATCAAGCCGTCCAACCTGATCCTTTGTGACGACGGGCGGATGATGGTCACCGACTTCGGCCTGGCCAAAGCCGCCGACCAGGACTCCATCACCATCATGGGCACGGTGGTGGGCACTCTGCGTTATATGAGCCCCGAGCAGGCTTCCCCGGGCACCTGCGAAGTTGACTACCGCACCGATATCTATTCGCTCGGGGCGACACTGTACGAGATGCTGGTCTTCCAGCCGGTGTTCCTGGGGCGGGATGAGAAAACCTTGTTGGCTCAGATCACCCGTGACGAACCGCGATCTTTGCGGAGGATCGACCCGCACATCCCACGCGACCTGGAAGTGGTGTGCCTCAAATCCCTGGAGAAAGACCCCGCGCGGCGCTACGCCGACGCCGGCGAGTTGGCCGACGATTTGAGACGCTATATCAACGAACTGCCGATCGTGGCCCGTCCGCCGGGCCTGCTGGTGCGGGCGGTCAAATTCACCAGGCGCCACAAGTTCTTCGTGGTTTGCGCAACGACGGTTGCACTGTTGCTTGTGCTCGTGGGGGGGCTCTACGTCAAGACCACCCGGCAGGAACTCCAAGCCAGGCAAGAGCGAATCGAGTACCTGGCTGATCATATTTGGAGTGTTTTCCGGGAGGCTGCCTCATCCCCCGCATCTTATGAGTTGCTCGCGTCGCTGGACAAGACCACGTTGGCCCTGATCGAGATCGACCCGAATTCCGCGCTTGCCTGGAACGCCCGGTCAATCGTGCTGGAGCAGCAGGGGAAGATTGAGGAGGCTATCGAGTCCGCCAAGAGGTCCATTGAGTTGGATCGTTCCTATACGAAAGCATGGAACAACCTTGCCCGGGTCTACAAGAACCATGGTGAGCTCGGGCTTGCCGAGCAGGTTTGCCTGGAGGGGCTCAACGCCGGGGAGGATTACGAACTGTGGAACACGCTGGGTTCGGTGTTGATGCGTATGGAGAAGCTGGAGGAGTCCGCGGGTGCGTTTACCGTGTCGCTGGAGCTGATGCCGGAGTTTTTCCCGCCCTGGTACAATCGTGGGATGACCCGAGCCCAACAGGGGCGGCTGGCGGAGGCGGAGTCCGACTTCCGCGAGACAATCCGGTTGAACAGCGAGATTGGCGAGGCATATTTGAATCTGGCGGGTTTGCTGGCGGAGCAGGGTCGGATGGGCGAGGCTCGCGAGGTTGCCGACAAGGGTTGGCCTATGCTGCGAAAGACGGACACAATCGCCAGCCTCATCGAACTCGCCCGCCTGTACCTCAAACTCGGCGAGAGAGATGATCAACGTCGAGGTTTATCGTGGGCTGAGATGGCTGCGAAGGGCGCACCCGAAAATGCGGACGCTCTCCAGGTTTTGTTGATGGCGCAGCTCCTGCACGAGTTGTATCCCCAGGCCGTCGAGAGTGGTAAGGAATTGAGCAAGCTCCACCGGAAACCTTCGCCGACCGAATACCGGTGTCTTAAGTGCCTGCGGTGTCTTGATTCTCTGTGTCTCAGCGTGGCCTGCGCTCGGGGTGGTGACTTGAGCGAGGCCTACCGGCACTATGAGCCGGCATTGGCTTGGTGGCCTGATGAGGCCGACGCACGGCGTATTACCCGGCGCGAGCACATTGTTTTGCGTTTTAGTGATTGGGATTGGCTGGTTCGCTTCCGCGGGGAGGCGGAAAGATTGCTCGAGATGCCCGCTTCGCCGCCCTAGCCCGAATAATTCATGAACGCAGAGACGCAGAAACGCAAAGTTGAACAGAACAAGAGGTTAGGGAAATTCACAGAGAAAGGCTTTGAATCATGCACCACAATAGTAAAACTTGGGTTCCGATTATAGGGTTGGCGAGCATCCTTGCCGGATCCGGTGCGTTAAAGTTGCTTGAGGCGTCCTTGATCGGTGACACCAGTTCCGGTGACACGCCGCAGAGCACCGTGACGAATCAGATATCGGTGTATGGGGGGGCTACATTGAACTTGTCCGAGCTTGCCGCGGTGCGCAAAACGCCGGTCAGTTCTTCCACCTTCTCCATGCCCATCACCATCTATTGGAACGAGTCGATCAGTGCGACAGGTGGCTCGCTTCTCACTTTGGGTGGTGGGACGGGTCTTACCCTCAACGGCTCTTCCACCAGGGTCGGCTATTCCTCCAGGGACCCGGACGGAGGCATCACGCCCCCGTCGCTACGTCTGATTGGCACCAGCCGGCTCTGTGTGATGGGCGATCTGGAACTGATCGACAGAGGGCAGGTGATGATTGAAGACAACGCCACTCTTGAGCTAAGCGGTAATCTGTCAAACAGTGCGCAAGTGTTGGCTTCGCCCCCTCAGCCGGACGCCAATACCATATTTGCCATGGAGAATAACACCAAATTCGTCTTTGCAAATCCGGACGCGACGGAACTTGAACTGGAATGTGCCAGTGAGGATGTGGGGCCTTGTCAAGCCGGTTTCGAGGACACCTTTGCCTTTGCCAAACTGGTGATCGCACCCCACACCACGGTCGGCTTGGAAGACCTCCACGCGAACCATGATCCGCAGTTGCCCGAGGGGGAAGTTGTGTATGTCCGCGAGTTGATCCTGCAGGAGGGGGCGACTTTGCTCCTCCACGGCCACCAACTGTACTACCAAGACCTCAGTTGCGAGTATCCGGAGGAGCAAATCGTTCCATGAGATAACAAGGTTGCTTGCCGGGTGCCCTCCTCCCCCGGTAACTACGACGGTATGTGTGGGCCTGATTGCGATTTCAGCGTAGGGTGGGTTTCGCCCGCCGTAGGCGGGCGAAACCCA
>JAGLWJ010000140.1 GCA_023133475.1 Phycisphaerae bacterium
GGCGAAGCGAAGCAAGCCCTGGGTTGGTGTCCCGTGCGCCCCGAGCCCCCGGAGGGGGCGACGGAATCCGCGGTGAGTCCGGCGCTCCGTCGCCCCCTCCGGGGGCTTTGGGCGGGAAGGGCAGCCTACCCAGGGCTCGCTTTGCTTCGCCCTGGGCTATATTCCATCGCCTCCTCCGGAGGCTAAGTGCAACTCTCGTGTCAGCAGGAAATTACGAGCAAGAGCGAGAACATTGGATTCATGGTGCTGCCCGCCATTCCATCCGTCCCGGTTTTACACTGGTCGAGATGTTGACCGTGGTGGTGATTATTGCGCTGCTTTTGGCGATGGCGTTGCCTAGCTTTACCAGCACGTGGCAGGAGCGTAAGCTGGCTCAGACGCTGACCATCCTCCACGGGGTGCTGACCTCCACTCGGGCCAAGGCTCTTAATACCTCCGAGCGTGGTTTGTTTTTCTACATCGATCCGCTGACCCGGCGGCAGATGATCATGCCCATCGTGGCGGACCCGCCCAACAGCGACCAAGCCAGCCACGAATACTCGATTGACTGCGGATTGACTGAGGCTCCGGATTTGCCCGACCCTATTACCGATTGCATTACGGATTTGATGGCGGAGCATCGCTTCCGCCCGGTGGAGGGTGAGGTGTACGAACTGCCCGTCCCCATCCGGGTGGCTCCGCGGAACATCGTCGATAGTGCACGGTGGCCCGAGAGCGACATCGCCCACGACCACTTCAATCAGGTTTCCGAAAGTGATTGGCCTCGGCACCGCAACTTCTTCACCGTCCTCTTCGGGGCGGACGGCAAGCTGATCGTCGGGCGCGACGTGCTGATCCACGACGTGGCTTTGCGCAAGCCGGGTTCCTTGGACCATTTCGCGGTGCGAACAGGGTATTACACGAAGCTGCGTGTGGATGATCCGACCCACTACTACGTGCACGACGAGAACACGCGAAAGAAACTCGACCCCGGCGACAAGACCCTCTACGACATGATCGTCGAGATGGACGCCAGCGACCAGCCGGTGCCCAACGCGATCAATTTCACCAGCGTGGACGGGTTGCTTGTTTATGACGAGAGTGTCCTGGCGGACATGCCTTATGAGGACGGGCAAACGTTCAAAGGTGAGTATCTCCTGGGCCAAGGCCGACCGCTTTATATTGACCGTTTGAGCGGTGCGGTTCTTCAAGGCCCCATAGGTGAAAACGAATGACGGAATCCGGTTTGACAACCCGGGGCGAAAAGCGACGTGTGCCGCCGCGGCAACGAGGGCCATTGGCTGCCCACAACACCAGGGCGTTCTCCCTGGCGGAGTTGATGATTGCCATTGCGATTCTGGGTATGGGGCTGTTGTTGGTGGCTTCGATGTTCCCGATCGCCTGGGGCAAAGCCCGCGACCTTTCGGAATATACCACGGCGATCAGTTGTGCCGAAACCGCAAGCGTGACGGTCAAGCTGCTCACCAGGGTGGACAGCCCGGAGGAGAGCGATCTGTCACCAGACCCGCCCATCATAAATAACTACACCAGCTTCGCCGGCGACTATGTGGTGGAGACGGGAAACGATAATGCAATTGCAATTGCCATTGCGTATAGCGACACGTTCGTTCACTTTCTGACCACCGAGAACATGTTGACAACCATACCAAGTGCGAGTGATCCGGAAGTAATCATCCCCGACGAAGGTTGGCGATTGATGAATGTCCGTATCCCGGAGAAGAGTTACGATTTATCCGAGGATCCGGACCTCGAAAAATACCTCGGGCAATGGTATGACACCCCGCAGGTGCTGTTGCATCAGCGGGTGTTTCCCGCGATGGACCCCTATCCCGACCCGGATGTGGTGCCCCCGCCGGATGACCGGATCGACACATGGTTGGAGCGGTTGGGGGCGCGACGGTTTTGCTGGGCGGTTTTCCACCGCTCGAACGAAGCCATCCAGCACCCTCAGGTTGACGACAGCGATCCCCATCCGTGGGCGAAGTTTGTCAAGCAGCGTCGTGCAGCGGCCTGCAAGTCGCGGTTGTTCACCATGTACTACGTCACTCTCCGTCGAGGGAAGGGGCAGCGTTTCATCCGCCAGGACGCGGCGGCGATGGAAAAGTTGAACGCAATCAAGGCCTTGTCTCATGAACCGGACGAACCCAATGACGTAAGGCTGCCCAGCCCCTGGCTGGTGCCGATCAAAACACCCAACCCGGACATCAATAATCCCGCCAACCGGTGCTTGAATTTCCGTGTTCCGTCGAACCCGCCCCCAGCCGCCGCTATGGCTAACAGGAGTGACGTGGTGCCTCGCGGAGTGCCCAGCGAGGTTCTGGTCGAAGTGAACGCGGCGAGTGAGGACTACCGCGAGTTCTTCCCGCCGGGCACGCAATTCATCGACAGTATCAACGGCAACGTGTACAAGGTGGCCAAACGGCGGATGAAGGATGACGGATTCGATGACGACCGGTTCGACGACGACCCCTCGGCAACGCAGGAAGCCATCCTGACGCTCGATTGTGAAATCTACATGGAAGGCCTGTTTGACCCCAGGATCGACACCCACACGGGCAATCAGAAGCCTGGCACTGTTCCGGTGGCGGAGCGTTACGTGTGGGTCTTTCCCCCAGCCATCGAGCGGATCGACAAGGATGCGTGGGTGGTGCAAGGTTCGTCCCCGGTGGTGGCTATTCACTCCCGATAACCGAAGTTGTAGGGCGGGTTCCACACGCCTTTGTGGCACGGGTGCCCCAGTTAAGACAAAGGTGGCACCGGCGTCCCGCCGGTGGAAGATGCCGGGTGCCCATCCCGTTTCGCCGGTCCGAAGGACCGGTGAAACGGGGTGGGGGACGGATGGCCGC
>JAGLWJ010000141.1 GCA_023133475.1 Phycisphaerae bacterium
TGGGCGGCACTGATTGGTTCGAGTCAGTCCCCCACCCCGTCCGGCTGTCTGCTCCGCAGGCAGCCGGAACGGGATGGGGCACCCGCCGACGGCTCACCAGGAGGTTCGCCCTCCCAAGGGCGTCGCCGGCAGTGGCGCGAAGAAGGCGGGTGGAACCCGCCCTACTGTGTGGGCTGGACACCTGTTTCATACGAGAATCGAGGCGATGAGCAAGAACCTCAAACATCCTGGTTATAATCGCCGATTGCGGCTGCGGGCGGGTTTCACGCTGGCTGAGCTGATCGTCTCGGTCGGGGTGCTGGCTTTGATGATGAGCATGGCTGGTGCGGTGTTCCACCTGACCCTCAAATCGACGGGGGAAGCCAAGGCAGTCACTACGATAGCCCAGCGGCTTCGTCTGTTTGAGGAGACGTTGCGGGCTGACCTGCGTGGGGTCAGCCCCGAGAACGGCATTGTGGCGATCGTGCCAATGGAAATGAACGCTTATTGGGCCTCCGCCGGTCGTGACGGGGACGACAACGGGAATCCCTCCGACGGATACCCACATCCAGCCGACCCCGAACGTGAGACCCTCGCCTCCGGCAGCGCGCCGAAGATGGTAAGCCCGCGGGCGGATCGCCTGATGTTCGTGACCGTCGGCAACGATACCAGCCGCATAGACCCGACTATTACCGGCGGTATTCAAGTGGTGACCTACAGCCATGCGATTCTGGGTGAATGGGAAAAGGATTCGTCGGATCCGCCCAAGTGGGTCTGGCGATTGCAGTATGGCGAGTCCGACGAATCCGACGATTACGAACGCCGGTCGCGGTTCGACCGGGCGATGCTGATCGACGGCAATCCGCAAACCCAAAGCGGTGGCGATGAACTCGTTTTCCCCACTCCCGCGCAGGATTGGCACTTGGCCCGCCGTCGCGTGTTACTGGTCGAGTACGATCCCAACGATATCCCCGCAAAGTTCAATCCCGCGAATGCGGAGTACTCGTCGGCGGTTGCCTTCGACCTGGACGATTGCATTCCCGACGCCCCCAACCTCCCGGCGGACTTCTTTGAGTGCATGGCATCCGACACTATTCCCAGGACCAGCGGTGAAACGGTTCGATATGCTCTGGTTGAGGGGCGGCAGGACGTGGTGGCTTCTCCGGTGCGGGAGCCGGCAGACCCAGCCCCGTTCATGTTCTACGAAGACATCGTAGCCCGTAGCCCCCAAGATGGGATTATCCCTCCGCAGTGGTACTCGCGTAGTGAGCTGGACCTGACCCCGCCGGCACCTCTGGCGCAGCGTCTGGGAGATTACCTGCTTGCACATTGCGCGTCGTTCAAGGTAGAGTTCGCCATCGACTTGCCCGAGCTAAGGGGAACCGGCGAGGTGCTGTGGTTCGATCCGGCTGACCTGGTTTATGGTTGGAACGAGTGCGATGCGGAAAAGGAGGATTGCTCGCCCACGCGGATGCGGCTCAAGCATGTGTTGGATCGGATAGAGCCTTATGATCCGGATGGCCCGATTACGCCGGAGCGCATCAAACTGGAGGAGCTTTTCTTAGGCCCCAGGTTCACCCCCCATGACCCTGCCGATGCGGACGCCCCCGATCTGCGGAGTCTGCGCTTCGTGTGGGATCGTGCGACCGGTCAGCCGATGTCCCAATGGTTCAGCACCCCGCCGGAGGGCTCGGAGACGAAGGAGACCGATCCGCTGTTTCCGGTGGCTTTGCGGGTGACGATCGACGTGTATGACGATGAGCAACGTCTCGAACGCCCGACTCGGCATGTGATGGTGTTCAAGATCGGGAGTTGAAGTGGTGAAGCCGCGATTTAACAATATGCAGCAATTGGCCCCCGGCAGGCTGTCGAGGTTCGCGCAGCCGGGGACGGTGCTGGTGATGGTGGTGGCTCTTTTGGGCATGTTATTCGTGGTGGGGGTGGCTTTTCTCCAGACGGTGACCTTCGAGGCCCGCCAGATCGAGAGCGCCACCGAGCACCGCCAGATGGAAGTCGCCCTGGAGACTATCGAGACCAAGGTCTTTGAGGCTTTGAATAGCGGATGGCTGACCCCTGACGGCACCCCCTATCGTGCGGATACGCCGGAACTGGTCACCGCCGACGGCCTCAACCTGACCGGCCCCGTCTATGGCGAACTGCCCTACCTGCACGGGATGCTGTCGCCGCTGGAGCCTTATCTGTCGCACTCGGGTCATTCCCCGCGACCGGTGCTGCCCTACGCCGGAAACGTGAAGGCGGCGCTTGAGGGCCAACCGGCTACGCTGCGGAACTTCTTCTACGTGCCCGACCCGGAGGACCCCGATGTCGAGGTTTTGCCGCCGGTGCGGATCAATCTCGACCCCGACGAACTCTCCGACTTCGCGGTGGACGCCGACGGGGACGGGGTGCCCGACAGCCGCGAGTTCAACCTTGTCGCCTACAACAGCCCCATCCAATTGCCGCCGACCACGCGGCAGAGCCTGCTCGAAAGGTTGAATGAGCCCGAACTGTCCACCAACGGCATCTTCCTCGGCATTCGGGCGATTCCACACGGCGGGATGGTGGACATCAACTGGTCGCACGAGGAGTTGATCTACAAGATTTTCCCCGAAAAGTCCGGAACCGTCGAGTTGCCGGAGGCCTTGCGGCTCGATGGGATCGGCGGCCCATATCTGCCTCAGTTCGAGGAATCGTCGCTGCGGAACCGTGGTAGCCTGCCGCCATGCCGACTGACGCTCTCCCTGCTGCACCGCGACTTCGAGCCCGAGTTGCTCGGGCAATTCCGCGTCGACCCATTCGACCTGGACAAGTCGGGCACCTTGACGGCACATCGCTGGTGGAAGCACAATTTGAGCGAAGTGATCGATTACCCGGTGTGGTTCGAGACAATGAACTCGCCCATCGACGGGTCGCCCAACAGCTTCGCCGGTTATGACCGCCGGCACAATATCACCACCTACAGCACCGACAACCTGCTCATGCGCGACGGCACCTGGGACGACCCGGCGAATGCAAACACCAACGGGCGCGGGTGGATCGAGGTGATGCTCGAAGACAAAGACCAACATGCCGACGAGGCGTTGGACTTTGGCAGGTGGGCTTTGGACGACTATCCCGCACTGCCCACCCAGGGCGATCCGAGCATCTACGAGCCGCTCCCGGACAACGACCCGCGTAAAGGTCGTATCCAGGTAAGTCTGCCTCATCTGGAGAAGTCATTGTTGCAGGCGGTGCAGGGCAAGACCATCGACGACCTCCCCGAGATGCGCAAGAGTGGCTCCACTGACCTGGAGCGTCGCTCCGCCATGCTGTTCATCCGCACCATCCAGGACGCCTTTTTGCTCATGCTGCGCAATGTGGATAAGGGCATTAACAATCCCGTGATGAGTCAGGGCGAAATCCCGCGCAT
>JAGLWJ010000142.1 GCA_023133475.1 Phycisphaerae bacterium
TCACCGTTACCGGCTTGCCGATGGCCATCTGTCCTCCAGACGTTTCCGCAGCTTCGGCACCTTGGGTCGTCATCTCGATCATCTCACCTCGGTGGGATCAGCCAAGCCCTACGGTTTCTTCCACAACCAGACCAAGTATTACTCCTGCATCGCCCGGTTCGCTATCGACGATGAATGGGCCTTTGACGATCTTGTCGAAGCAAGCCCCGAGGCCTTCGAGAGGCTGTGCGCGGTGGAAGGCGTCACGCCGCACGACATCGAGCGTGTTGAGCTGTCCGAGGTGATGGGCAAATGGAGCAGAAGCCGGAAGACCGAGGGCGAACGCTGACGCCAACCAACGGTGACGTGATGCCGCAACGGAGGGGACAAGGGGACATCCTTCCCAGCAGCGAAGCGGATCAGATGTAAGCGTAACCACGGTGACCGCCAGGAGCGTCCGGGGAGATTCCTGGGGCCAACCGCTATCCTGCGGGGTACTCCCGTTGGTCGGCAGGGAACCCGGTCCCGACGGCCACGTTCAGGCAACATTGCGATCCGCTCACCGTCTGCTCTGCATGTCAACCAGCAAACTGGGCGGCTTCCGTTCTTCTGGCGTTCTGACGTGGGACCAGATCGCAGCCTTGGTCGGTCATCTGAACCGCAGGACCACGTAGCGGTATCTTCACTTTATGCTGAAGGGCAAGCGTGCGACCAGTGGCGTCGGTGCCGTTCAGCTTCTGACGCGAGCGTGACGGCGGTAACATGGGAATGACGAAACCTTCTGATGGCGAGTGGTTCGTCTATTTGCTTCGGTGTGCTGATGACTCCTTGTATACCGGCATCACGAATGATGTAAGCCGTCGATGTGAGCAGCACAATGCCGGGACCGCCTCTCGATATACTCGCGGTCGTCGTCCCACGGGTCTCGTTTACCAGGAAACCCAGACCAGCCGAAGTCAGGCGTTGAAGCGTGAAATAGCCATCAAGACACTGTCGCGGCAACAAAAGGAATCGCTGATCCAGCAGGCGGGGTAGCCCGATGGCCAGCCAGCTTCACGTTAGGCCTAAACGGCTCCATGGCTTCATGCAGAGTTCATGCGGGCGGTACTGGGTGAACTGGCCGATCAGGGGATGCTTGCGTCCCTTTGGCCAAGGAGTGCCCCGTTGGTCACTTTTGCTTGGCGGCTACCCTTGTCGCCAGCCATCATCACCGCCTTCGATCCACGTCACCATCAGGGTGCCCCGATCAGCAACGTCGGTAGCTGGTGCTGGATTCATGGCCGTCCAACACCATCGCCACCAACCCATGCCAGGGAGGCTCCAAGACTTTGTTTGCGGAATCGAGATCACCCGAACCTGGACCGCAACCGATGCGTGCGGGAATGCCAGCTCATGCACACAGATCATTGCGGTCCAGGAGTAGCTCAAAACCGTGGCCGATTTATCCCGCGCGATGACAGGGGCTTCATACGGGTTCCGCCTACACTCGCCGTTGCTGGCGGCGGGTGCACCAGCCAACTCTCCACTCGACGTGTCCGTTTCTGCCTGGATGACATTTTCAGGAACCACAATCCTGAGGAACGAGTCTGATGCAATCCGTGGCGGTGAACCGTTCTCCGTTAAGAAGGTCGCCGGTGACCACCAGTTCAACCAACGCACCGGCTGGAAGGTCGTTCAGTTGAAGATTGGCCACAACGTCTTCCGTTCTGAATCCCATCGCCAGATCGACGATTCCATCACTCTTCAACTCGTGACAATCGCACGGATCACCACCAAAGGGCGTCCCAACATCCTCAAACACCAAGTGCGGACCAGCCGGGCCTTCATGCGGAGCTACACTGCCGCCGACACAATCCGCACGCGACAGCCGAACTGTGCTGAGGTCCACCGTAGTTACATCAAAACTGTCCGTACCCAGAAGCCCCACCGGCAAAAGCCCATGACTGTCACGATTAAACGAATTGGGACACGATCCGGGCTTGATGTCAAGATCAAGGACCATCTTCATGACAGTGATCGTCTGAACACACTCGCTGTAGTTGCCGCAGTCATCGGTGGCCATCCAAGTCCGTGTGATGGTGTACATGACCGGGTCCGCCAGACAGGTCGTCGGCATCTCCACATCGCTGTAAGTAATCACCGGTGCGGAATCGCAAATGTCCGTCGCCGTGGCTGAGCCGGTGGCATCAGGATCGGTCGACTCGCTACACGTAACCGTCACGTCAGCCGGACAGGTGATTGACGGCGGCATGGTGTCCACGATCGTAAACGTCGCCGAACGCCAGGCTGCAAGCCCGCAGTCATCGGTGGCCGTGAAGGTGACTGTTGCCGAACCCGTCTGGCCGCAGTCATCTGACAAGTCGGTGAAGTCGTTGCTCCAGGCGACCTCACCGCAGACGTCCCCCGCTACTGCACCACCGTTGCTATCGAGCCAGTTGTTCAGGTCGTTCAGATTGCCAGCGCCGTCGCATTCGACCGTCATATCGGCGGCTTCGGCGGTTATCGTTGGCGGAGTGCTATCAACGATTGTGAACGTGGCTATTGTGGTAACCGTGTTGCCGCAGTCATCGGTGGCCGTGAAGGTGACTGTTGCCGAACCCGTCTGGCCGCAGTCATCTGACAAGTCGGTGAAGTCGTTGCTCCAGGCGACCTCACCGCAGGCGTCCCCCGCTACTGCACCACCGTTGCTATCGAGCCAGTTGTTCAGGTCGTTCAGATTGCCAGCGCCGTCGCATTCGACCGTCATATCGGCGGCTTCGGCGGTTATCGTTGGCGGGGTGGTGTCCCACACGAGTACGTCCACCGTGCAGGTGGTTGTATTGCCCGACTCGTCGGTGGCGGTGAACGTGACGATCGTGGGTGTGCCGGGTGCGCAACTGGTCGGATAGAAGTCGTCCGGCGCGTTGTCGATGACGGTAAGGATGCCGCAATTATCGCTGGCCGTAGCTTCCCCCAGCACGCCATCGGCTGGTACACCATCGGAGGAGATGCATTCCAGCACCTCATCCGCCGGACAGGTAATGGCCGGGGGCATATCGTCCGTAAGAGTCACCAGGGCGGTACATGAGTCGGTTTCGCCATCGTGGTCTGTGATGGTAATGGTCAGTTCGTACTGATCCACACCACACAGCTCGACTTGTTGCACACAGCCGTTCGTTTGCGCATCCACGGCTGAGATGCACAGAGAGGCGATGTCTTCGGGGCCGTCAGGGTCGAAGGAACCGTCGTCGATGTCAGCCACACCGACCGTTGTACAGCAATCGGCCCCTACCGTCAGGTCGGCATCACGGCAGTTGGCCTGTGGCGGCTCGTTACATGGACCGACACAAACGTCGTCCACAGCCGCGATGGTTGCATACCCGTCCACGCCGCCAGCCAGGCCGAATTCCAGACGGACCGTCCGCTCGCTAAGAGAAGGCGGAATGGTCAGCGTGACGGTCTTCATGCCCTGCTCGTCCATCCCGGAGGTGGACACGTAATCGCTGTGGAAGGAGACCTGCCCGTCGTTTTGTGCGTAGAAGAAGTCGTCGTACTCCACCGGCCCTTCGGGCCAATCGACTTGGGGCGGGGGCATCAGGCGCTCACCCGTGACCGGATCGAGCAGGAAGGCTGAGAAGCTGTCACGAGGGAAATCCGCCCGGCACCAGCCGAGCGGTTCGAGGAAGGGCCGGTAGGTCGGCCACAAGGGGCCGGGGCTGAATGGTGCTGTAATTGCTTCGTAGTCCGCCGGTTTCCACAAGAAGTCCGGCGCCGCCCGCAATTCAAACCAGTACATAACGTATCTGAAGGATATTGTTGTGGGCTCGTCGGTTAGGACGGGCAAGTCGCAGACCTGGTATATCCTGCTGACGGCCTCGGTGGGGTTTTCCGCGAAGAACGCCAGATGGTTCCCGGTGGGTTGTCCGTTCGACCCCATCTCTTCTTGCACGCTCACCTCGCCCTCAATCGTCCAGCCGTTCAGCCCGTCCTCGAAATCGCCGTTGACCAGTTCACCTGCGCCAGCCGGTACGACTATAGCCAGCCAGGCCACCAGAGTCCCCATCATCGCCCTCTGCCGATTCATTCTTCAATCCTCCTGATAAGGTTGGGTGCCCCATCCTTCCCGAAGGGAAGGGTGGGGGAATCTTACTGTTCGACAGTCCGTTCACCGTCCCAATCCGTCTCCAACATTCGTTACCAACCCTCCCCCACCCTTCCCTTCCGGAAGGATGGGGCACCCGTGCCCTGAAACACTACACACCCGTGTCTATGAGCTCATCTATTGCTCGCTGGCGTTCGGAATGCGTTGTATTCTCTGCTCCCTCAGCGAGGAGTTCAAAGAACCTCTTTACGAAGCATATGATGGAATTATAGGGCATCAGCGCCATCAGCATGTAAGCGATACGCTGCCCGAACGCTCTTCCGCCTTCTCGTGCAATCACGGAAAACGACCCGGTGGTCATTGCGCCGGAGAATCGCTCAAGCGTTAGCGTAAGACTACCAAAACTAATTGAACTTGCGAAAAGAATCCCGACCAGCAGCACTGCAAAGAAAGCAGTAACTCCTGCTAGGAAGAAATCTCTACCTTCAAGGGTACCCTTTTCAAGATATGAACTGAATAGGCTTGTGGCTGCAGCCGCGATGCCAACGGCTATGACTGGTGACAGTATCGTAAGTAAGCCTAAGACTAACAACGTCCCAAAAAAGCTCACAACAAACGTTCTGTATAAGCTCCCCCATGTGACAGTTCCCCCCAGGAACCAAGTTACGGCTGCTGTAACTGCTGTAACAAGTATGGCGACTATCAATGAGAAGAGCACGATGGTTACCATCATCGCCACGAATCTACTGCCACTCGGATCCCAGTTGTTCACGGGATCAGCACCAGCGTAAAGATACTTGTGGAGCGTTCTAGGATCGTTATGTGTGCCATCATGGATATCCCGGCCAAAGAATCTCCCAGTGCATTGATCGTAATACCTCGCCCGCAGGTAGTAGAAACCTGCATTCGGATCGTACTGCTCTCCTGTGTAGTGGTAGCTGTTGTCTATTGTTCCCGATGAGGCCAGCAGGTTGCCGAAAGCATCATAGGTGTAGGTGTCGGCTTGCGTTCCGTCAGCCCAGGTCAACTGCCGCGTGGACATCTGGCCGTCGTAGTGATAGTGGTGAGTGTTTGGCCCGCGGGTCTGGGCGATCAGATCATCGCCGTGGACGTAGCGGACGGTCAGCGTAGCCGCAGAGTCGACGGGGCCGTCCCATTCCTCCAGGACCTGGGCGTAGGCGCGGTTCTTGTCGGTGAGGTAGTAGGTTGTGATGTCATCGTCAGGCGGGGCGGTGTTGGCGTCGTAGGTCTTGCTGTTGCGGATGCCGTCGGCGTCGTAGGTGTACTCGACGGTGCCGGGTATGCCCCGAAACTCAATGTCGGCAGAGGTCAGGCGGTTCTCGAAATCATAATCATACCCGTTGGTGTTGACATCGTCTTCTGTACACGACGTTGTGTTGCCGTTGTTGTCGTAACCGTAGGTATAAGTGGTGGGGGTTGGGTTGTACTGGCCGACGGCGGCGGTGGTCATGCCGCAGTAGAGTTGGGCTTGGTTGTGCATGGCTACGACGTTGTCGGGGGACAGCAGCATGCACGGCATGACCAGTAAGGCGATCGTTTTAACGAATATCCGTCGCCGGCGGGTGCGGCGGCTGATGTTTGGGGGGCGCGGGAATAGCAGGCTGAATGGGACGAAGAGGGCTGTGCAGGTCAGGCCCATGAAGGCTATCAGGCTGTAGTGGGACGTTCGGGATGAGGCGTAGCGGCGTTGGAACTGCTCGGCTGCTTGTGCCTCGGCGAAGCTTTCCTCGGTTCGTTCCTCGATTAGCAGACGGTCATTGTCGTCATAGTCGTATACCGTGGTGACCAAGCCGTTGGTGTTGAGGGTCATCATCGTCAGTCGGTTGCCCACAGCGTCGTAGTCGTAGGTGGTGGTGAAGTCTTTATCGTGTGGGTCGTTGGTGACCGTCTCGCGGGTCAGGCGATAGAGTTCGTCGTAGCCGTAGTCGACGGTGCGGCTATCGTGCTCGACCACACCGACCCGGTTGCCGGCTAGGCCGAGGGTGTATGTGTAGGACGAGATCACCTCAAGGGACGACACCTTCTCGTTGACCAGCAGAGTAAGCCGGTTGAGATCGTCGTACTCATACCGAGCCCGTGTGCCGTTGGGATAGGCCACCGTCGAGCGGTTACCCACGGCGTCGTAGGTGTAGGAGGTGTAGGAGGTGGTGCCGTTGCTGTCGATCACCTTTTCGAGGCGGTTGAGATCGTCAAACGTGAACTCGGTTACGGCAGTAACGACGCCGTTGCTGGTGATTGTGGTCAGCCTGGTGCGATTGCCGGCGTCGTCGTAGGCGTATTCAAGCATGTGGCCGCTGGCCTTGGTCTCGCGAATGAGTCGGCTGCGTTCGTCGTACGCTTGGCTGTCACCGCCGGCTAGAGTGCGCAGGCCGCTCGGAGTGTAACCGTACTCGACGAAACCACCATCGGGGAAATCCTTGCGGACCAAGCGGTTGTTCACGTCGTAGGTGAAGTTGATCTCACTGCCGTTGAAATCGGTGTGTCGCGTCTGGTTGCCGAAGGCATCGTAGGCAAAGGTCTCCTCCTGGCCTAGCGGGAGGATGCGTTTGGTCATCCGTCCCAGGGCATCGTATTCCATGGTCGTGGTTCGGCCTTCGGCGTCGGTTTGCGTGGTCCGGTTGCCTTGTTCGTCGTAGGCGTAGGTGGTCCGCCCACCAAGGACATCCACCACGGTCGTCAGACGACCCAGGGCGTCGTACTCGAAGTGCGTCGTCCGCCAGGCCTGGTCGGTCTCGGCGATCTTACGTCCGGCGGCGTCGTATTGCGTACGAGTGAAGGTGTCGTCCTGGAAGATGGTCCTGGTCTGCCGGTTGTTGTCATCGTACTCGTAATGTGTTTCGTGGCCTTTGGCGTCAACTACCCGTGTCTGATTGCCGCTGCCGTCGTAGAAGTACTCGGTCTTATTGCCCAGGGCATCGACAACCCACTGGCGGCTAGGAGCGTATCCGTTGGAGGTTACGTTGCCCCGTTCGTCAATGCGGCTGGCGACCCGGCCGATGGCGTCGTACACCATTTGCGTGTACGGCAGTTCGCCCGGGTTTGTGCATAGCTCCTCAGCATAGGGAGTATCACCCGCATAGATCGTCCTGGTGACTCGGCCCAGCACATCGTAACAGCTTACGGTGGTGTGGTCGTCACGGTCCTTGACCCAGATACGCCGGCCCTCACGGTTATATCCGTACTCTTCGATGGAGTCGTCAGGGTGAGTGACCTTGGTGAGGTTCCCGCGTAGGTCGTAGTCATAGTACGTGCTGCGATCTCCACCGCTGTCGGGATCACGTACGATCGTTTGCTCCTGTTTGCCAAGGGCGTTGTAGACTATCTCCGTCTCGGCTCCGATGGCCACGCCGTCTACCAGGGTGAGCCGCATGGTCAGCCGGCCTTCCGCGTCGTACTCGAACCGGCTGACGGTTTCTTCAGCGGAGCCGTCGGGCAGCGTCCGCGAGCGAGTTTCTCTTGTTCGATTACCGTTGAAGTCGTATTCGTATTCTGTCGCGTGACTAAGGGGGTCCGTCTGCCGGGTAAGATTCCCGGCTCCGTCGTAGGCGAAGTGGGTTGAATGGCCCAGCGGATCAGTGGTGGACAGAAGGTTGCCGGCAGAGTTGTACGTACTCTGAGTCACGCTGCCATCCGGGGCGATCGCACGTGTGAGGTTGCCGTTGGCGTCGTACTCGTTGGTGCTGACGTTGCCTTTGGGATTGGTAACGGTGAGCACTTGGCCTTGATCGTTGTAGGTGTAGGTTGTGGTGTTACCGTCGAAGTCGGTGTTCGTCAGGAGGTTGTTATCGCTATCGTACGTCTTGGAGGACTGCCGCCCCAAAGCGTCAGTGGTGGTCAGCAGGTTACCGCGATTGTCATAGGTATGATGGGTCACGTTACCCTGGGCATCCTGTTGCGTGATGACATTCCCGTCCTCGTCATAGTAATAGAATGTTGGATTCCCAAGCCGATCGGTGACCATTTCCATGCGGCCATCAATATCATGTTCGTACTCGATCCGGTTGCCATCAGCGTCGATGTGGGCAATGAGTCGGCCATTGTCATCGTAGATATTGCGGGCTGGTGTGATGCCACGCGGGTCGATGATCTCGATCAAGTCGTGGCGGGCGTTGTACTTGAACCGGGTGGTTCTGCCAACTCGGTCGGTCACAGCTACCAGATCGCCCCGCCCGTCGTAGTCGAAGAGGATTTCGTTGTTGTCGGGATCATCCTCGAGTTTGATTTTCTCGATACGCCCCTGGGCATCGCGCTCAAACAGCACACTCTTGCCGGCTGAGTGGATGACGCCGTCTGGCCGGAACTGGATCGTATTGCCGTTGCGGTCCCGGATGCTGGAGAGCTTGGCCGTGCGGCTGTAGGGCACCTTGGAGAAGTTGTACTCCGTGCTGTCAACGGGTGTCAGGCGGTAGCCGGTCGCCTCGTAAGGAATCCCGCTAAAGTAGCCGCTGCTGGTCAGAATCCCGTCGAAGGGATCGAACATGGTGGGCGGGCTACCGAATGGCTGAAGCGTAGACGTGGCTGGGTATACCGGCTCAAAATCGACGCCGTAAACGTCCAGTAGGGCGTAGCCCCCGCCAGCGCAATAGGTTGGCCTGGGGTAATCGACGGTCATGTAGAAACTTTCGACGCGGCCGTCAGGCCAGGTTGCCGACACAAGGTGGCTCCAGTTCGGAGCGATATCACAGACTATGCCCAACCAACCGGGCATCGAGACCCAGCCCTCACCCATCACTCCGGTTTCTTCGACTTCCAGGCTTTCCAGTTCGAGCTTCCAACCCACTCCGAAGTCGCCCTTAGTCTTGACGCGGCTGTCGTATGTGCGGGTGATGGTGATCGGAATGCCGGCGGCGGGGACGGTCAGATCGGTAAATGAAATCGTGAAGTTGCCGACCTTCATCTGCCCTTCGATCGAGTAGGTCTCGAAGACGGAGCGGATGTGCCCGTTGAGGTCCTCGGCCTGGAGCCTGACGTCATAAAGGCCGTTGACCATCGTGGTCGGATCGATGGTGCCCAGGACGGCGTTGGCCACCGTCCCGTATCCGGTATGGAAGGTGACGAACACGCTCTCGCCCACAGGACGGTAGGCTAGTGTGTATTTGAACAGGTTGTCGTCTTGCACCATCCCGGTGATCTCGGTGGGCACTTCGATCACGGGCGTCCTCCACTGCGGTGGATCGACTATCGTATATTCGTATTCCACCGGATATGTGATCTCGACGAACGGTGGCGAGTAGTCCCCGGGCTGGCGGACGTAAAAATCAGCCCGCCCAACACCGTTGGAGCCAAAATAATCCGTCGCGACTGCTGTGGCCACATAACCATCGACGTGTGGAGGCTCCCAAACCGCTCGACCATTCTCGTCGAGAGCGACAACCTCGCTCACCGTCTGGTCAACCGAGGTAACGGTGAGTTCAACCGAAGCCACGCCGACATCATCAGTGGCCCCAACAGTGATGGTCACCGACTGGCCGAGATTAACCACGTCTGGCTCCACGGTCACGACCACCTCAGGCGGGAAGAAGTCATTGGGAGCCTCCACTTCAATGGTGAAAGACTGACTACCCTCGGCACCGAAACTGTCCCGCACCACGACTGTCACGTCGTGTTCACCCACTTCGTTTTGAGTCGGTTTCCAGGTTATCGCACCCCCGTTGGAATCGATGTTCATGGTAACCGGGGCGTCTGCGAGTGAGAAGTCGAAATACAGCGTATCCGGATCAGCCACTTGAACCGCGTACAGGTAGTCTTGCTGGACGTAGGCTCTGGTAACCGGATCGGACACAATTTGAGGCGGGGTGTTGGCGGCAACCTCCAACTCGAAGACCTGCCTGTCCCAGGCATCGTGAGTATCGTAGACGTGGATTTCCACAGAGTGTGTGCCGATATGTGCCGGTGTGGTTTCCCACTCGAGCAGACCCACATTCGAGTCCGGGATACCCATTCCGTCCGGGCCGTCCTCCAACCAGTAGGTGAGCACATCGCCGGCGTCCTGGTCAACGGCATCTATTTCGTATTCATAGGTCATCCCAGCCACGACGCTGCGGATCGGGTCCGAGACGATGCGCGGGGCGTGGTTGGTGCCGTTGGTGGACACTGTTAAGTCGAAGGACTGAGTGGCCGAGGCGCCATAGGAATCACTGACTACCACCTCTATGGCATGCGTACCAAGCTGGTGCAGCCCGGGAATCCATTCGATCAGCCCGTTAGTGGTGCTGTTGATGGTCATGCCATGCGGATTGGACGGTGGGGGCGGCAAAGCGTACTCCAGTGTGTCACCGGGATCGTCGTCGGTGGCCCGCACCTGGTAGGTGTAAAGGTCACCCACCATGGCCTCCAAAGGGGGCGAAGAAGTTATGCGTGGGGCTGTGTTGTGGTGTTCCTGGGAAACCACCAGCCCGTAGCTTTGACTGGCCCAAGCTCCGTGGATGTCGGTTACCTTGACGGTTATCGCCTGCATGCCGAGGTCTGAGACATCCGGCATCCACGTGATCATGCCGTTCGTGGAGACAATGACCATCTCTTGCGGAGCTTCGGTCAGGGTGTATGTCAGCGGGTCGCCGTCGGGATCAGTAGCTTCGACGTCGTAGATATACGTCTCGTTGATCAGCACCGACAACGGTGGTGTAGACGTAATTGTAGGAGCGTGGTTCTGGCCCAACGGGGAAACGGTAACGGCAAACCGTTGGGTCGCCCAAGCACAGGCCTGGTCTTCGACGCGGATGGTGAAATACTGGGCGCCTATCTGTCCAAGCACCGGTACCCAAGTGACCATGGCCGTGGTCTCGTCAAGGGGAACGATCGTGGCATAGGCCGGTGCGGCGTCGAAACTGAAACTCAGAGTCTCGTTGTCTTCGTCGAATGCCGTAACCCGGTAGGTGTACTGCTGACCAGCCGGGGCCGTGGATGGCGGGGTCGAGGTGATCTCGGGTGCGTGATTATCGCCAACAAGTGATACGGTCAGCGTGTAGCTCTGGCTGGCCCAGGCACCCAATGGGTCAACAACCTTGATGCCCACCTCATGGCTACCCACCTGGTTGGCAGAAGGTGTCCAGGAGATCAATCCAGTTACCGGATCGATGTTCATGCCCAGCGGCGCTGTCAGAAACGAGAAGGTCAAATGGTGACCATCGTCATCGACTGCTTGGACCTGATAGTCGTAGAGTCGGTCCACCTGAGCCCTGAACGGCGGGGTAGAGACGATTCGTGGTGCGCTGTTGTCGCCGAACTCGGAAACCGTCACCGTGTAGCCCTGGCTGGCCCAGCCACCACGGCCATCGTCCACGCGAACGACAACCTCGTGCGTACCCACCTGCGCTTCACTTGGCGTCCAGTTGATTACTCCCGTTTGCTCATCAATGAGCATCGCTGACGGCTGACTCGTAAGAGAGTACGTCAACTCGTCCCCATCGGGGTCATACGCATCCACGGCATATTCATACAGGTCACCAACGACAGCAGTGAACACGGGCGTGGATGTAATCTCCGGGGAGAGGTTATCTCCGAACTCCGAGACGGTTAACGTATAGGTTTGGCCGGCCCAGCCGCCCCGGCCATCATCCACCCGCACCGTGATATAATGCGTGCCAATGTGAACCTGCTCCGGCGTCCACGTAACCAGGCCTGTTTCGTCATCGATCTGCGTACCAGCAGGTTTGGCGGTAAGTGAATATGTCAACTGGTCCCCGTCAGGATCGGTGGCCTGGACATCGTACTTGTACTGTTCATCCACTGTGGCCACAAAAACCGGCTCGGATATGATCTCTGGTGGTTCATTGTCGCCAAACTCTGAAACGTACACGATGTAGGCCTGGGTGGCCCAACCTCCGTGTCCATCAACCACGCGGATGTTGACCTCGTGGTTTCCGGTTTGCATGGCCGTGGGTGTCCAGGTGATCAGACCTGTTGTGGAGACCATCTCCATACCGGCAGGGCTGGTTTCCAGCGAATAGGTGAGCACATCGCCGTCGTCGTCCACCGCCACCACCTGGTACGTGTACACTTCACCCACCTGGGCCGTGAATGGTGGTGTAGACACGATCCGTGGGGCCGTGTTATCGCCATACTGAGAGACCGTGAGTACGTAGCTTTGTGTTGCCCAACCACCACGGCCATCGTCAACACGAACTACAACCTCATGCGTATCAACCTGTTCCTGGGAGGGTGTCCAGGTAATCAATCCTGTTGAGGCCTCTATTTGCATCCCTGCCGGGCGAGCAGTGAGCGAATAGGTCAACTGGTCTCTGTCGGGATCGTCGGCCTCAACGTCGTAACGGTACTCCTGGTCCACGACAGCAACGAAGATGGGTGTGGAGGTAATCGTAGGAGCCTGGTTGTCCCCATACAGAGAGGCGGTGACAGCCCACTGCTGAGACGCCCAAGCGCCTTCATCATCCTCCACACGAAGCAGGAATTCGTTAACCCCGACCTGCCCAGCAAGCGGTGTCCAGGTGATAAGCCCGTTAGTACTTGTGATGGACGCCCCGGCCGGCGCCGTTTCCAGGGCAAACGTCAGCGTGTCGCCATCTTCATCAAACGCCGCAGCCTGATAGACGTACTCCTGTCCCACCGTAGCAGTGAATGTGGGAGTGGAGGTTATCTGAGGTGGATGATTGTCGCCGCCGCTGGAGACGGTCAAGGTGTAGCGCTGTTTGGCCCAGGCCCCGTACGAGTCGCGTGCTTCCACTTCGATCCAGTGGGTGCCCAAGTCATCTTCGCCCGGCAGCCATTCGATCACTCCGTTGCTGTCGATGGTCATTCCTGGGCGGAAAGCCAGCAAAGTGTAGGTAAGTTCGTCTCCGTCGGGATCCGTCGCTTCCACATCGTATACGTAGGGAGTATCGACCTGAGCCACGAATACCGGCGTAGAAACAATCTCGGGAGCATGATTCGTACCACCCGGCGCCGAGACGGCCACCGTCCAGGTCTGAGTGGCCCATCCGCCAAACGGGTCGGCAGCCCGAACGATGAATTGGTGAACTCCTACCTGCCCTTCCACTGGTGTCCAGCTCAGCAGGCCGGTGGTCTCATCGATCGACGCGCCGGACGGCGCCTGGTCCAACGAGAAGCTCAACTGGTCCCCGTCTTCGTCGAACGTCGTGACCTGATACAGGTATTCCTCCCCGACGGTGGCAGTGAACGTTGGTGTGGAGGTTATCTCAGGGGAGTGATTGTCGCCGTGCAGCGAAACGGATAGTGGGTATGACTGCGTAGCCCATCCGCCCTTGTTGTCATCAACTCGCACCGTCACTTGATGCGTGCTTATCTGGTCAGAGGTGGGCGTCCACTCGACCAGACCATTGCTATCGATAGTCATCCCTGAGGGGCGCGCAGTGAGGGAGTAGGCCAGATCATCGCCATCGTCATCGATCCCCTGAACTTGATAAGTATACAGAACATCTACCTGGGCCATGAATATCGGCGTTGAGACAATTCGCGGCGGCGAGTTCTCTTCGTGCTCCCAGACGGTCAGCGAATAGGTTTGGCTGGCCCAGGCGCCGTGCTCGTCGGTGACCTTAACGCAAACCTCGTGCGTACCGAGTTGCAAGCTCGAGGGGGTCCATCTGACCCAACCGTTGCTATTCGTCATGCCGGAGGGGCCGCCACACAGAGAATGGGTGAGGGCATCACCATCCGGATCGAATGCTTCAACGTGATACTCGTACAGGGAACCCACCTGGACGGCGAACTGGGGCGTAGACAAAATCTCCGGAGACATATTGTCGCCGAATTCCGACACGGTGAGCCCATACTCTTGCCAGGCCGATGCTCCGCGCGGATCCCTCACCTGAACGCGTACCCTGTGAGTGCCGACGTCTTCTGTGGTTGGCGTCCACGTAATCAGCCCCGTGTGAAGGTCGATGCTCATGCCGGCTGGCGAGGACATGAGGTAGTAGGTCAGTTCATCATCCTCGTCGTCCTCATCGGTCGCTTCCACGTCGTACGAATACGGCTCGCCGACCACGGCCGTGAAGACCGGCGTTGAGATAATCTCGGGCGGTATGTTCGGCCCGTAGAGGGACACGTTTACCGACCAGGTTTGTGTAACCCACGCGCCTCGTCCATCATCGGCACGTATGGTGAACTGGTGAGTGCCAACTTGCCCAGCAGTCGGTGTCCAGGTAAGCAGCGTAGTGAAAGGATCACCCGTATCTGGCTCGATGGCCGCACCGGAGGGAACTTGATCGAACGAGAAGGTGGGTACGTCGTTGTCCGGATCAACCACTACTACCAGGTACGAGTATGGCTGGTCCACCACGGCCGTGAACGTCGGTTCGGAGGTGATGGTAGGCGGAATGTTGTCATCCGCCGGCTGGACGTACAGCGGATAGGTCTGGATGGCCTGACCGCCGCAGCCATCCACCACATCCACCGTGACAGTATACTCGCCAACTGGCCCAGCGTCAGGCCAGGTGATCAGCCCGTCGCTATCGATAGTCATGCCCGGCACAGGGGGCTCTACTGAGAGCGAGAAGGTTAAGGAATCGTGATCCACGTCATAGGCGAGAACCTGGTAGGTGTAATACTCTCCCGCCTCGACTTCGAAAATCGGTCTGGAGTAGATGGTGGGGTTGGCGTTGACTTGCGTAACAACGATTTGGAATGACACCCCGTTCGTGGATGCTCCATCGTTCACCTTGACCGTGACGAAGTGAGGATTGTCAGCAGCGGCGTCCTGCGGCACTAACCAACTGATTTCTCCAGTGAGGGGATGAATACTCATGCCGCCGGGCGCCTGATCGAGGAAGAACCACAGATCGTCGCCGTCTTCATCTTCGGCGAAAACGCCGGCAGTCGACGAGCTGGTACACTTGTAGATACGCCCTTCCACGCCGTTGGTCGGACAGTTTGCGACGAGCATAGGCGGCTCGTTAACGGGCTCAACGAATAGCAGATAATCCTGGCGTGCCGCATGGCCGGCTGGATCGCGGACAGTAACATTGACCTCATAGGGGCTCGATTCGGCAGCTCTATGGCCTGGCGTCCATTCGATCAGCCCATTAGTGGAACCATAGGTATTACAGGTCATTCCGTCCGGCCCCAAGACTTCAAATAACAGCGAATCGCCATCCGGATCAACAGCTTTGACATAATACTGGTACAATTCGGTTTCGAATGCGACAAATACGGGCTGGGAAGTGATGTAAGGAGCTACGTCCACAGCGTCGACCTCGAGGTGACATGTTTGCTCATCGAAGGCGCCGAACGGGTCGGACGCTCGCACTGTGAACGTATGCGGATTCTCCTCGGCGGCTGTCTGCGACGGAATCCATTGTACAAGACCGACCAGCGGATCAATGGTCATCCCTTCGGGTATCGGTTCGACCAGTGAATAACTGATGGGATCACCGTCGGGATCGATGGCGTCCGCGTTATAGCTGTACAGAGCACCTTCTGTGGCATTGGTGCTAGCGTCGGCAATAATGTGGGGCGCAGCGTTTCTATCTTCCACGTCTATTTGGAAGATATCCTCCGCCATGCACTCAGGGATCTCGGTGGAGACCACGACTTTCACTGTTCGGGGTCCAGCAGAGGTGTAGGATGGGGTCCACGTAATCAGCCCGGTTTCGCTGATGGTCATTCCTTGTGGTGCTATCCGAAGCGAATACACCACTTCTCCAAGAGGACCTCCGTCGGTTCTCCTGGCCGACACCTGGTAGACGTAAGGCACTCCCTCAACGGCTGTCTCGATCGGTTCGGAGTCGATGACCGGTGGTTCGTTACAAGGAACCACGGTCACAACGAATGATTGGCTCACGTCGTGGCCTTGACCGTCGGAAACGCGCACGCGGATCGGATGCCGACCTGCCTCCTCAGGCAGCCATGCAAAGACTCCTGTTGTGTCATCGAATTGGACTTCGCCAGCCGGAGCAATCTCCAGCCCGTAAGTGAGTGCGTCATTGTCTGCGTCCTGGGCCTCTACATCGCATTGATACCACGTTTGCTGCGTGGCGAGGGTCGGTGGAGATGATGTGATGACAGGTGGTACGTTGACTTCGGCCACCGCCAGAACATATCGCTGTTCGGCAACACTGTCTGGAAATCCGTCCGTGGCGCTGATTACGACCTCGTGATAACCGGCGGCGGTCTGGCTGGGACGCCAGGTCACTATGCCAGAAGCGGCGTCGATAGCCATGCCGAGGGCAAGAGCAGTTGGAGACAGTCGATAAAACAACCTCTGTCCATCTGGATCCACGGCCTTCGCCCTATACACGTAAAGCTCCCCTTCGGCGGCATTGGAGTTTATGTCGGAGACAAAGTAGGGGGCCGTGTTGAGAGCGTAAGGAACATCGACGAACGAGAATTGCTCGCCGTCGCCAACAATCTGCCAGATAACGTGCGTGGGAGGAGTCCTTTCGCCCTGGGCGAGCACGTTGTCACCCAGTACGCTACTGAAATCAACCGCAGGGCGGTCCGTTCCCGGCAGCACCCCGTTTGAATCCACTGCCTCGGGGGCCACCACGTATGTGCCCCCTGGCTCGAGTTCGTCAAAGACGAGATACAACGGCCCGCGAACATCCGTTTGGCCTACGTTTTCGAGGCTTACCTCTGCGTAATGTCGGTTGGTCTCGGGAAGGTAGCCTCGATGTTCATAGGTGGTTTCGGTAGTGTAGTCCAGAGGGATCAGACCGGAAGAGGTGGAATCAACGGCGATCTCAAGCGTTGCCCAGGCCTCGTCGTTGTCCTCATCGGCAACTCGCACGGCTACTGTGTACGTGCCTGGTAGTCCCCAACTATGACATTGCTGAGTACCCGTATCCTCTGAATCGAAGTCCGGTGCAACGTAATCCCAATCCCACTCTATGGCACCAATCTCGTCACAAGGGCTGCTGGCGGTAGCAGAGAAGCACACGGATTGATTGACGATCGCCCGCGTTGGGCCAGACAGAGAAATAGTCGGAGTGAGATCATAAACCGTAACTGTTGTCGTATCGACGTCATCAAGCCCAAGGTCGGAAACGAGTAGCCGGATAGTGTATTCCTTATCCTCACTGTAGGGTTCGTTCGCTGTCCACCAGTACACCGGAGCAACGCCGGTGGCTTCGTCAAAGTCCTCCAATCCGTCACCATCCAGATCCCAATAGTAGTAGAGTGGGTTGCCATCAGGATCGGGTTCACTTCCTGCCCCGTCCAATTCCAGTAGTTGGCATTCGTTTATCTCGTACGGACCATTTGCATCTGCTTGGGGAGGGCCATTTTCCAGAACAGTCACAACGCTGTAGGCTGGCCTGCTGGGCAGTGGGTCAAAGCAAAAGCCATTGGAACAAAGTGTTCCGCTGTCCCAGACTCGCAGAGCGATGTCGTAGGTGCCCGGCGCATCGTATGTCCAAGTCGTCAACGGGCAGCCATACGGCGGCTCGATGCAATCCACGGCCACATCCGGCGGATCAAATTCGTATCCGTCGCTGCCGTCTATGTCCCACTCCTGTGACGCGATGTAATCTCCGGGGTTCGGATCGAACGATCCGCTCCCATCCGGCGAGAAGGGAACACCGGCCCAGGCGGTATAAGGCCCACCTGCATCCGCCATCGGTGCGTGTGGCGACTCGATAATCGTAACCACCCTTGTGTCATCATCCGTCTGTACCGGATGGGCATCGTCTGTGACAGTCAGCCGCGCTGTGTAGACGGTAGGGAATTCATCTACGTCCTGACAGGCGTACACATGTGTTGTGATCCCGTTGGTGCTCAAATGGACCGCGCCGTCCCCGAAATCCCACTCGTATTGCACGATTCTGTACACCGGATCATCCCAATGGAACGAGCCGGATCCGTCAAACTCTACTGGAGCCCCACACGGGCGAACAACATCCTCTCCCGCAATCGCCTCCGGCCCCAGAGTGAACAGAGTGGGACTCAGGATGATGATCTGCCAAGCCGTGGCGAACACGTACCCGTAGTAGTTAGGCCAACCACCGTCAGCGTTCTGCCGGTTCAAAACATACCAAATCAGTCCATTGTCACTGTGATACCAGTCCAACCCTGTGGCTGAGAGGTTCTCAACTGGCTCAGGTACTGCCACTCGCATCGCCTTCACGAAGGCATACCAAGCGTATACGTTGTTCGATGTCTTGAACCAGTTCCAGTTGTTCGCAATATACGCTTCGGCCGTCTGCCAGCGTGGATCGGTTGTGTCGTATCCACAGAAGGCAAGCTGCACCATACCGGACGGTGTCGTGGCGATGCCGTTGCCCGGACCTGTGTAGCCGAACCCCGTACCGTTGTAGGTGGCGTTGAGCCAGCGGTTGTTCTCGTCTTTCACCCACTGCGGTGCGTCGAGCCCGAAAACCCTCGCGCCGAGAAAACCGATTGCAGCCCACTGGCACACGGAGTTGTCAGCTCCGTTGTTCCACGAGTAGCGCCAGCCACCGTTGCTGGCTTGGCCCCAGGCGTACATGTCAACCATGTCTTGCAGGATATCACGGTAGGTCCGTCCGGTGACGCCGGGTGGGCCGGTTGATGCAACCCGATCTGGTGCGGCACTGGTAGCGATAGCGTCCATCACCATTCCCAACTGATACGGTGCGTTGTCCTCAGTTACCGAGATCCCAAGTCCGTTCCCGTTGGAATCTGGATCGCCAAGGGGACATTGATCACCCATGCTAATGGATTCAGGTTTGAGCAGTGTAAAGAGGTAGTCGAAGCCTAGTTGAACTGTGTGCACATAGGGATCTTCAAAAACGCTCCCATTCGGCCGATGGAAGTTGACTTCAAAAGCATGAATTGCGGAAGCTGTCGGCGAACTGTAATACGAATCATAAGATTGCCACCTACCGTTAGGTTTCTGTTCCTTGTGTAACCACCACAAGCCCTCATCTATGGCTACATTGACTTCGACTTCCAAGCTTCTGTCGCGGATAGTTAGAGGGTAGGTGTCGCTGTAGACTGTGCCTTCGTTATCTTCAACCGTAAGCTCGGCTGTGAACTGTGTTCCATTAGTACCAATATATGCATGCACCGCCTCGATGGCCCGCTTGTCGTCCACCGTGTCACTAACCGATGGCGACCCGTCACCAAAGCTCCACGTATAGGTCCACTGGGCAGCCGGCTGCGGACCAAAGAACACCCCCTTCAGCCGTATCTCCTTGCCGCTCCAGGTATCGTGTGGGATTTCCGTGCCGTTGGGATGAATTTGCCAGGGGACGCAAACAATATCTGAAACGTGATTTACCATGGTTGTGTCGGTGTCCACGTGGTCAGCATAGTCGTGGACGGTTAGAGAAACCTGGTAGGAGGTTTGATACGGCAGATCGTTGCATACACCACAACCGCTGCCCTCGACGATGTCCACGCAAACACCGTCCCATTCTGTATCACAGCAATACGAATCAAGCGAGCACACACACGCCTCTATCGTTGGAGCACTACATCCAGCACCATGCCCGGTCTCGCAACAGTTGTGGCTGCTCGTCGGATATCTGTGCGTTGGCATGGGGCCCGACCCGGTGGTTCCATCGCCGAAGTCCCATTCGTAACTAATGATCTCCACGTCGTCCGCCGATCCGGTGCCATCGAACTCAACCAGTGTTCCATGAAGTGCAGTGTGCGGCCCGTCGGCATCAGCAATCGGTGAGTCCCCTTGAATGATTACGTCAACCGTGTCGCTGTCTGATCGTCCTACTGAATCTATGACTGTTAGAGTGAACTCTGCTTCTCCTGTCACAAAACAGTCTACAACTTGCCCGTAGACAACAGAATTGGTGACGCGTACATTGTCCATGATGTGATCACTGCTTTGCACCGTCAGCCCGACAAGGAATTCACCAACGTCACCGTTGGATGAATCGTACAGTTCTGTCCACTCAGGTGCACCAACCTCGCGAATGTAATATGTGGCGCCGCTCGTCGATTTGACATCGATTCGCACCTCATACGACGTACCGTTTGAGTATGTCTCATAGTACCCTTGGCTGGATCCATTTTCATAGATGTAGACCCTCTTGTAGTAATTATTGTAGAAGTAGATTGCGTGGGGCATATCCATGTAGCTGAAGTTCGTATCATTGTCGTTCTTGAGGCCCCAGGCCGCATCACCGCTGCCGGGCGTAATCCGGGCTTCCACCGTAAAGCCGTGTTCTCGAAATGTCGCCTGTTTACTGAAGGCGTATCCAGATGCCCAACTCCCGTTCCCGCTCACGGTCAGGTGACCATTTTGTATGGCATTCTGCGTATACCAAGCCTCATCATCGATCTCTGTACCGTCGAAGGTATCGAACAAACTGATGCATACCCCATCCCACCTGTAGGTTACGATCGGATCCCCTACGTAGCCCGGCATGGATCCACTGCCGTCGAGCGTGATAGCCCAAACCCCATCTTCAACATCTCCTTCGTTGAGTAGATAGGGACCACCGGCGTCGGCAATGGGATCTTCGGAGAGTTGGAAGACGAGTTGAAATCCCGCGAAATCGCTCAGATCCACATCGTTGTCGGGCTCGAAGTCAAAGACGTCGCACTCAGGCCATGCCAATCCTTCCTGCGGACCATTGAGGCATGGCCAGAACTGGGCATAGTCAAGGAGATCGATGTTGCCATCGCCGTTGAAATCACCCGGCTCATTCGCCATGCCGGGAACAGTAATGAATATTATTAGCAGTGCTGACATAGCCCACATAATGATCCTCCAATCGTTGCCGAAACCACTAAGAGGCGAAGCCTCTGCCCTGTGTTGAGGAGTGGTTCAGCGCACCCGCCTCTTCCGCGCTGAAACATTCCAAAGCCCCACTCACAGTAGTCCAGTGAGAAGCCTCTTCCTTCTGTTCCACACCTAACCCCGTAACTTCGAGTTACTCACTCAGGTAGCTCGCAGCTGCCCTCAACAAACAAAACGCCATAAGGCTCGTATCAGAATTCGTCTTCCTCCCCAGTACCAAGATTACGCAACACCACCTTGATGCCATGTCACCCTCCACACATTCTTTCAGGGATTCATTTTGTCTCAGTGGCTTCTTCGCAGCACAGTTCTGTTTGAGCGGAGACCAAACGAATTCTTCCAGGCTTAGATCCGACGCATAGGGTGGCAGCCACCGGCACTCGCACCCACCGTCCGCAGAGAAACGTTGCATACGCCCGCTCTTGTCGACCACGAAGACCTTACCGCCGATCCCGCCAGTGTAGTTTGTCACGCTGTTTGCATCTTATCGAGGACGGCCCGGGCGCGGCGGACTTTTTCCAGGATGGCCTCGGCCTTCCAACGGGGCATCGTCATCGACGAGAATCACGTCTGCGTGAGATACGGCAACCGACAACAAACAGGACGTGATGAAGAGGGCGGACACGCACAGCGTCCACCTGCGTATGGTCAGATTCCCAGGCCTTTCATGCACAGAACACCTCCTTTTGCGTTGGTCTGTCCAGATGCTACGCGACGGAAGGGAATAAAGATACGCCCGAAAGATGAGGGGCGGTGCGCAGCCCCCTGCTCGGGTTCGGGCGCCCATACCAGCCAAGGTGCGGATACCGATCTCAACTTGAAACGGCACTAGCATCCCTCCAGACGTACTTCAAGTAACGCGATATTATAGGGCTTGAAGAGGGAGGAGGCAAGCCAGAAGTCAGCCGCGACTGCCGTGAACTGTGACCGGCGATTGAGAATCGTGGCGTGTGGACGGTTCCGTCGGCGTGATAGACCAGACCACTCGACTTGGGGTTGTTCGCGTTCTCGACCATCGCGGCACCATCGAGGGACGCTGAGAACTCGCGCAGGCTCAGGGACGGGAGCCTGCCTGCCCAACGGCGATTCGTACATGCTCCCCGCCCATCCGCCAGTTCAGGCAGCCGCAGGCCCCGCAGTATTGCTTCCCGTCTTTTTTTCGCAATTGCGAACACTGCAAACACTTACTCATTCGCTCGTCAAACACCCGTTGAATCACCTTCGGGCCGGTTACTGTACGGATAAACTTTTCCACTCTCGTTGCCATACCGGGCTTTCGGCGGTCTTGCAAAGCCAAACGCTGATGTTCGACGCACAGTCGCCTAAAATCGTGATGCGAAAACCCAGGCACATCGTCGGCCAATAGCACGTTAAATAGTTCTCGTGACGGCAGATGCACTGGGATGCCATATATGCGGCACCGCTTATGACTCCTAATCAGCGGGTCCGGGGTTCGAGTCCCTGGCGGCGTAATCTCGCAACGCCTTGCGTTCTCTCGCAAGGCGTTGTTTATGTCCGTACCACACAGGGGTTTACGATCACCGGCAATTTTTGGGATAGCAACTGCTCCGGGAATTGGGCTCGGAAGTTCTCGGGTTCGACCTTGTGTTCGCTACGAAGGCGGTTGATGAGTGTGAATGATTCGTTTTGCCCGCAGAGCGGGCAGGTGATTTGATCGGCCATGGTAGGCCCTTTCTGTGCGTAGCTCGCAAAAAAGACCCGGCTGCCGGCTGACCGAGGCCTACGCACGCGAGCAGAGTCAACCTTGTCAACCGACAAGCCGGGGCAGGGGGAGTCGCGAACAGCTATTCGGTGGAGGCCGCACAAGCGGCAGGCGGCGGCCGAAGGGTCTTGTTGGAACCATCAGCGTACCGGAAGATAACGGTGCCGTCAGGAGAAATGGTCACGACTTTCCATTCTGCTTGGAGGTGATCGAGCGCGTCGAGGATGCCTCGCCGCAACTGCTCATCGGGGCCGATGAACTGAATCCAGAAGCGGTCGAGTTCCTGTTGGAACTGGAATTCCTGCGTGTCGTAGGTGTCGCCCTCGTCGCTCCAACCGCCGAGGTGATACCAGATCTCCGAGGCACAAAGACGTTCCTGCGCCTCCGGAGTGACCAGAACATGATCGTCTGCCCAGTTGGGGCCCTTGTCGGGTGGCTGCGGCGCTTTGACCATGCACACCTTCGATGAGAACACCCGACCATCACTGGCGTACGCCGTGACGGTGATTGAGTCGACGCAAGTCAACGTGCCGGACCACAGCCATCCACTGTGGAGTTCCTTGCCAACCGACACCTCGACCTTGCCGATGCGTGGCAGTTTGGCCCACGAGTAACCGTCGTACCTACGGTGAATGTTCACTGGAACGAAGGGCTCCTCGAACGTCCCCAGCGCTGCCAGCAGGTGCACATTGGTCTCATCGCACTCCGCCTCGCCCGGGTAGTCAGGGTCGAACCGATAGCACTTGGCCAGCGGGAAATCCTTCGGCATCACAACTTCCACGGGATCCGGCGGGTCGCCGCCCCCAAGCAAACCCACGGAGTACGTCGGCTTGGCCTCGGGCAGGTTGACGCCGAGCCTCTTCGCCCTCACGTATTCCTTGTACGGCAGCCGATGGTGGCCGCGACGCTGGAGGTAGCGATAGGCTTCCAGTTCCAACGCATCCCTGAGTTCCTTGAATGCCTCGTTTTCCACCAGGCGTGTTCTCGCCGGCAGCATCATGCGGATGCCTGTCGG
>JAGLWJ010000143.1 GCA_023133475.1 Phycisphaerae bacterium
AGATCAGGTACGCTGGCTGACGGTATCGGAGCCGAATTCGTCAGCTAAGATCCGTGGTCGAAAAAGGTGTGAAAGTGCCAAAGTCCAGACCCGGCATAAATGCCGGGCCTAGCGCAACGCCTTGACGTGGAGGGGGGTATTTGTTACGAAACCAAGCATGACGCCATGTGTCGACAAACACATGCCGACGGTATTGTCGGAACCCGGAGTAAGCGAGGAAGCCCAATGGCCAAGGCATTAGCGATCGATCATGAGAAGTGCACCAGTTGCCGGTTATGTGAGCTGGTCTGCGCTCAGCGGAATGCGGGGTCCTTCCGCCCATCATACGCACGTATCCGAGTGGAGATTCGGGCGGGCGAAGCCCTGTACTTCCCGATGACCTGCATCCAGTGCGAGGACGCCCCGTGCATGGAGGCATGCCCCACCGAGGCTCTGGTGCGCGATGCACAAACCAATGCGGTTGTGGTGGTGGAAGAGCTCTGCGAGGAATGTGGAATTTGCGAGTCCGCCTGCCCCTATGGTGCCATCCGTTGCGTGGATGGCAAACCCATAAAGTGCGAGTTGTGTGGTGGTGATCCGGAATGCGTGCGGTTTTGCGCGAGCGGTGCACTGTCCTACGACTCGCAGGGACAGTGGCCTGCGGCGGTGCGGCAGGCTTATATCGACCGGCTTGGCGAGTTGGCGAAGGAGGCAAGAGGGTGATGCACGCTTATGCAGGCAAAACGCTGAGAGTGGACCTGAGCGGCGGGCACATCCGTCAGGAACCGTTCGATCTCGAAGCGGCTCGTGCCTTTATCGGTGGGCGAGGTTTGGGCACAAAGATACTCTTTGACGAGATCGATCCCAGGATCGACCCGCTCGAGGCGGGAAACAAGCTCATCTTGGCCACCGGGCCGCTCACCGGCACCTCCGCCACCTGCAGCTCCCGCTCTATGGTCATCACCAAGGGCGCATTGACCGGAGCCATCGCGTGCTCGAACGTGGGCGGCAATTTCGGCCCGGAGCTGAAGTACGCCGGGTTCGACATGATCATTCTCGAAGGTGCCGCCGCGGAACCGGTTATTCTGGTCATTGACGACGGGACGGCGGAGCTGCGCCCGGCGGGCGATTTGTGGGGCAAGAACGTTCACGAAACCGAGGACGCCTTGCACGAGCGGCTCGGGCGGGATTTCAAGTGCATGAGCATAGGCCCAGCCGGTGAAAAGCTGGTTCGCTTCGCCGCGATCATGACGGACAAGCATCGTGCCGCCGGGCGGTCCGGGGTCGGGGCGGTGATGGGCTCCAAGAACCTCAAAGCCGTCGCCGTGCGTGGCACCGGCGGCTTGACGGTGGCGGCTGCCGACGACTTCCGGTCAGCCTGTCTCGACGCTTTGGGGAAGCTGAAAAACGCCGAGATCACCGGCACGGCACTGGCCCGCTATGGCACCGCCGTATTGGTTAATATTATAAACGATAGCGGAATTCTCCCCGTCCGCAACTTCCAGCATGCCCGGTTCGAGCCCGCCGGGAAGATAAGTGGTGAAACACTCGCCGAGCGGTTCCTGGTCCGCCCTCGGGCGTGCATGGGCTGCCCCATCGCTTGCGGACGGGTGACCAGGCTCAAAGACGGCAAATATCTGGGGCATGGCGAAGGCCCGGAGTACGAGACGATCTGGGCGTTGAGTGCGGACATCGGGAGCGACGACCTGGCTGCCGCCGTCAAAGCCAACTACATCTGCAACGAACTGGGGATGGACACCATCTCCGCCGGAGCCACCATAGCCTGTGCCATGGAACTTGTCGAAAAGGGGATAATCCCCGTGGAGGAAACCGGTTGCGAACTTTGCTTCGGGAACGCCGAGGCCATGGTCGAGATGATGACCCGCATCGGATACCGGCAGGGTTTTGGTGATGTGTTGGCGGAAGGTGCTGCCCGCGTTGCCGGCAAGTATTCTCATCCGGAGTTGTTCATGGGCGTCAAGCGGCAGGAGTTTCCCGCCTATGATCCGCGTGGTGTGTTGGGGATGGGTTTGCAGTATGCCACTTCCAACCGGGGTGCCTGTCATGTTCGCGGATATCTCATCGCCCCGGAGATTCTGGGCATTCCGCAGAAGGCAGACCCACACACGCCGGAGGGGAAGGCTCAGTTGAACATAGCTTTTCAGGACCTTACCGCCGCCCTGGACTCGGCGGGGATTTGCCTGTTCGTGACTCTCGGAATGGGAGGCCCGGAGTTGTCAGCCTTGCTCAAGACCGCCACCGGTTTCGATTATGACATGGACGAGATGATGTTGGCCGGCGAACGGATCTGGAACCTTGAGAAGTTGTTCAATTTGCGAGCCGGTTTCAGCAGGAAGGACGACTCGCTGCCCCGCCGGTTGTTGAAGGACCCGCTACCTGCCGGCCCGGCAAAAGGCAAAACCGTCCCGCTCGAAGAGATGCTCGCGGAGTATTACCACCTCCGCGGATGGGACACGGAAGGACGCCCGACCAAACAGAAACTAACCAGTCTGAAAATTGAAAATTGAAAATGGAAAATGGAAAATGAAGAAAACGACTGACACGATGATGCTGGGGGGGTTATCCCGCAAGGGAACGAAGAACTGAAAACGTTGCCAAGTCAGCATTTTCCATTTTCCATTTTCCATTTCCGGGTTAAGGACCGGTGTTGCTCTCGTCGCGCGATAGGTGTAGAGCACGTAGTAAATCTCGCTGTTCCACCACCCCCAGCAACCTGCGACTGCCTGCATGAGCTACCACCGGCAAAGCGCCGAGACTGCCCTCCTCCCGAAACGCGTCGAGCAATTCGGGAAGCGGCGTTTCCATATCGACCACCCGGGTGTTGGGGTCCGCCATATCCACCGCGGTAACCAGGTCGCGCAAGTTCGGATCGTAGATCATGGTCCGCAGGTCGGAAAAGTGAATGACCCCCAGCAACTCGTCTTCATCGCCGATCACGGGAAAATGGTTGTAACGGGAATGCTCGACGAAGTGGAGCACCTCGTCCATGGTGGCACTGGCCCGCAGAAACCGGATGTTGGTGCGGATGATGTGCTTGACCTGTAGCGGTTCGGTGGACGACTGAGACGGCTTGCGACCCAGCCCGATGGTGCGCAACAAGGCGTTGAGCGTCAGACGGGTGATCGAGACCCCCTCCGCAGCCGCCGGCGTCCGCCGCCGGAGCAGGGAAATGGCTTTAACTTCTCCTGTGCCGACCACCAACCACTTGATCAGCAGTGGGCCGATCAACTCGAAAACCACCACCGATCCCAGCACCACCGTGGCGAAGGTCCCCCCGAAGGGGTGTTGCCAATGATGCCGCACATAGTCAGCCAGACCAATAACCACCGCCGCCTGACAAAGCAACCCCAGACCTATATCAGGCCTAACGGTGTCGGTGGCCCCTGCCCAATGCGATCCCAGACGACAACCAAGCCACTTGGCCACCAGGCGACAGAGAATGTAGACGACGCCCACCACCCCCAAATGCAGCAACTCGTTGAGGTGCAGCTCATAGCCGGCCATCACAAAGAAACCGGCGAAGATGGGCACCCCCACCAACTTCAATGACGTCTCCAGCTTCTCCGGATCGAGAGCGACGTTGGAAAAAACCGCACCCATCACCAACGCGGTCAGCAGAAAGTTGTAACTCATGCCCTGGTGTTCCAGCAGCCATTTCTCGCCGTTGCCCAAGACGACATACACGGCAAGAAAGATCAGCACCATCTCCGCAACGGGAACCTTCGAGTGGAAAATGCTAAGCGCCACGCCAAACGCGACACCCAACACCAAACTGCCGACAAGCGTGGTCAACAACGGAAGCCAGAACGCATGCCCGTCGCTCAGATCGCTGCTGATCGACCCGGTGCTTGAGAGCACCAGAAAGGCGACATAGAACAACGTGATGCACACCACGTTGTTCACCCCGGTCAGGCTAAGGATCGTGTCGGTCATCGGGCCTTTGGCGTCGTACTCGCGCAGGACGAACAGGGTGGCAGCCGGGGCGGTGGCGATCCCCGCAATCCCCAGCAGCAAAGCCAGAGGCAGATACTCAGAAATGCCTTTCCCCGGGTTGGTGATCGCCAGGGCGATCCCGCATCCCACGAAAACCAGCACGATGGTCAACACGATTTCCATCAAGCTGATCTTCAGCACGCGCGTGCCCACCGACTTGAGGTGCCGGGTCTCAAAGACCCCGCCGATAGAGAAGAGAATCAGCCCCAAAGCCAGGTCCTTGATCGGACGGAGGGTTTGCTCGGCGGTGAGCCAGCGCGGGGCATTCTCCGGGCTGCCCGCGGGATCGAGGACGCTCTGCAACAGCCACTTAAGCCCTATTCCAAAGAGCAGGTATCCAACGACCCGCGGCACCTTGACCCAACGAGCCGCATATCCACCGAGCACCGCAGCCGCCAGCATGAAGCCGAACAGCAACCCCGGCCGGGGAATAGTCGCCAGCAGTGAAATGTCCACAGCCTGCCCGGCACTCACCCTGTGCCTCCCTTCAACCAGCGAGGAAAAGCGGGGCAAACCCGCCCTACCCCGGATTCTTCATCAACGCAGAGGGAAAAATGGAAAATGGAAAATGGAAAATGGAAAATGCTGACTTGGCAGCGTTTTCAGTTTTTCGTTCCCCTGCGGGTTACCACTAACCCGGACTTTTCATGAACGCAGAGAGCGCAGAGTATTGCAGAGAAGGAAGTTGTGACTCAAATAACCAGTTTCGCTCGTTAACACTGTGTATATGAGCTTTTCTCAATGAATTCCCCTAACTTCTTATTCTGCTCAACTCTGCGCCCTCTGCGTCTCTGCGTCTCTGCGTTCATGAATTATCCGGGCTAAACACCCCAGCACCGTCGCACCAGTCGTTTTCTTCATTTTCC